>JBJECS010000220.1:0-9491 GCA_051871335.1 Muribaculaceae bacterium
TCAACAATGATATCGTAAGCTTCAGCCATAGCTACAACAATCCCCTACTTCTGGCAAAAGCCCTTGAAAACGCACGGGCAGATGACCTATATGCCGAGGCTGCTCGGCATTGGGAGGACCTTGAAATCAACGAGAGCATAAAATGTTTTGCAGAAGCAGTTTCCTTGCGAAATGAGCTTGGCAATAAAAGAATAGTAAAACTTCTTTGCAGAAAGGCTTCCGTCATAAACAAGATTCTAAAGAAAAATGCAGAACTATTCTTGGAGCTAAGAGAACGGAACGAAAAACTCGCCGGTATTGCAGACGAGTTTGTAACACTGGGCAACATGTGCGCCGAACGCGAAGACTCACAAGACTCAGCACTTGCCAATTATGATAAAGCGCTCACATTAGTCCCTTTTTATAACAAGGCTATTGTTGGCAAGGCTAAAATCCTTAAATCACGCAGACAATATGAGGATGCCTTAAGTCTGCTACGTCAGCTTGTAATAAAGAATGAAGCTGACTGCGATGCGTTTACAATTATGGGGAATATCTATCTGCAAATTGGCGAGAACGAGGATGCATACGACTGCTATCTACACGCATCTCAACTTGATTCCACCCAACCAGAGCCGCTTGAAGGCATTGCCGCAATTCTGACAGATATTGGAAAGGTTCATGCTGCACAAGACTACCTCAGAAAAGCAAATACACTGCGCAAGAAAAGAAAAAACAAGTAAATACACTTTTTCAATCACTTTCCACACAAAATGTTAGATTATTTGTAAAAAAATAATTAACTTTGAACATTAAATTATACAACAACATAAAATCCGGATATTATGTCATTTTTTGAGAACATAAAGCGTGTTTTAGGACTGAGCGATGAATATGAGGAAGAAGAGTTTGGCATTGACGCCACTGTGAAGCCTCTCAATGATAATAGCAGCACATCGGAAAATAACGATAAGAGTTCAGTTATTTCAGTGACTGAACAACCTATCGTAATTCAGCCTGTAGATTTTACTGAAAAGGTACCTATTGATGTGATTTTTAATCATGTCCTTGAAATTTTCAACAAAGCCCTGCCGGATTTTTTGTCATCTACAGTTGACCCGGAGGCACAGAAAAAATATCTATTTGACACGCTTGACGCTTCCGTAAAAGAATATATATCCAATCTCTCTAAATCCGTAGCCGAAGAGACTCGCAGGCAATGGAAGGCAGACCGAGAAAAAATCCAAGCACAACTTCTTGAACTCACAGAGCTCGCGAAGAAAAGTGAAGAAAAAATTAACGAAGCTAAAAGCCTTCAGCTGAGCGCAGAGCGACAAAAACGTGCTTTTGCTGAACGTGTTCACGACCTGGAAAACCAAATTGCAAAACTTGAAGCTGACCGTGAACAACTCCAGCTTGAAAACCGCAGCTTAATAAACAAAGTCAAAGTAAACTCTGTTCAAGAGGGAGATATGGAGTCATTGCGAAACGAAATAGCTACTCTTCAACAGCAGCTCAGGCTCGTCAACGCAAAGGTGCAAAGCAACGATAACACTGACAGCAATTCTGCATTAGACGATGTAGAAAAAAGGATTTCTGAACTTCAAGTTGAAAATGATGCATTAAGAGCAAATATTGAGAAGCTACAAGCTGAGAATGAGGCATCAAATGCTGATAATGACAAGTTAATAGCAGAAAATGATGCGATAAAGATGCAGGGCGAAGCTCTTGTAGCAGAGAATGAGACACTTAAGGCTCAAAATGCTACGCTTGTTGCAGACAACGAAACTCTCAAAGCTGAAATTGAGACACTTACCGCAAATGCTTCTCAATACAAGAACACCGACAACACCTCCGATGAAGTAACGATAAACTCTGACGAAGTTGCAGAGATAACGCAGCAACTCAAGCAAAAGCAGCAAGAATGTGACGACCTTAAGGTGCAAATTGAAGAATTGACCACTAATGCACAAGGTCAAGAACAAATTATTGCACAACACAACGCCACTATTCAAGATTTACAAACAAAGCTTGATGTAGCTTCAGAACAAGCACAGGCGGCGCAAAAGAAACTTGACGAAGCTCAACAAAACCTTGCAATGCTGGATGAGATTCAGACAATGATTGAGCAATTTGAAGTCATTAAAGAGAAAAAAGACCGCAAAATTGCAGAGCTTACTGCGTTGAACGATGAATCGGCTGCTAAAATTGATTCACTTCAGCGAACTATTACGCAAAATCTCAGCACTGATGCAAATGAAAAAGATGCTCTGATAAAAGAGAACGAAGCTTTAGCAAAGGAAAAGAATGAGTTGCTTTCAGAACTAAGCAATCTCAGAATGGAATTGGAAAGAGCTCAGCAACAAGCCTCAGTGCAAGCGCAAGATGCGGTGGATGGTCAGGATGCCAAAAAGGGCAGTGATACTCCACCAGATATTCCTGATAGCAATATAAACACACTTATCGACACCGATTGGCTATATTACCCGTCTGGGCAAGATGTGGAGGAAACACAGGAGAAATATGTTCCTAAGCGTACCGGTGGAAGACTTAAGTCTAAGAAAAATAATCCTAAGGATGATAACCGACAGTTGAGTTTTGAGGATTTTGGTTGATAAATCATTAAAGTCAATAAATTTTCATGATTTTAACTTATATCAGTGAACAAATACCCAGGAATTTACATTATATCGGTATAGACAATTATCGATACGTTTTTGCGTGCTTTTTTTCCAGTCAAAGAGACGCCTCAAACAAATAATTTTTTTTGAAATGAATCTGAACAAAATTCTTTTATCAGCCGCCATTGCGGCTATTTCATTGACATCTTTTGCTACAAAACCAGATAAAACTATAATACAAGCCATATCTCCCTATGTACGCCCACAGAATTTCACTCATAATCCTGTGGATTACACTTATTTACCTGACGGAAAATCTTATCTTCAACTTGGCAAAGACTCAAAGACGATAAACAAATACGACACCGCCACCGGAGAACTGATTGAGACCGTGTTTGACATAAACAAGACTCGCGAAACGACAATTTCTGACATCTCCGGCTTTATCCTTAGCGACAATGCAACACGAATACTTGTATACAGAAATACAGAACCGATATACCGACGCTCTTTTACAGCAGAATACTACGTTTACGAAATAAAACGTAATATTCTTTTGCCTCTTTCAACAGAGCACCCTCGCCAGCAATCACCCGTCATTTCGCCTGACGGGCAGATGGTGGCCTTTGTGGCAGACAACAATATCTACCTAAAAAAACTTGTGTACAACACTGAGGTGGCTGTGACTACTGATGGTGAAAAAAATAGAATCATAAACGGAGTTCCTGACTGGGTATATGAAGAAGAATTTTCCACAAGCTGTTCTATGGCATGGTCCCCAGACAATACCACACTGGCATATCTAAAATATGACGAGAGCAATGTAAAAACGTATTCCCTGCCACTATATTCCGGTCATTGCAGCCCCATGGATGAGTATAAATATTATCCCGGAGCATTGACGTATAAATATCCTGTAGCCGGTGAAGAAAACTCCATTGTCAGCCTTCACAGCTATGACATTGATACTCGCAAAAACAAGACAATAGACCTCGGCGACAGTGACCTTGAATATATTCCTCGCATTAAATATGCTCCTGGGAGCAACCACCTTATCGTTTCAACACTAAACCGCGAGCAAAACCGTCTCACCGTTTACAGTGTCAATCCAAAATCAACAGTGGTAAAAACAATCCTTAAGGAAGAAGATATGGCTTGGGTTCCTGAGAACTCATATACAGGCATTTTTTATGGCAATGAGAGTTTTGTGATAAACCTGCCGCGCAACGGATATCATCACTTGTATAAATACTCATATGCCGGTGCGTTGATGGCACAGCTTACGTCTGGTGATTATAACGTAACAGACTATTATGGAGAAGACAGATTCGGGAATATATATTTCCAATCTACTGCAACTGGTTCAATAAACCGTGTGGTGAGTATGAAAGAGAAAAGGACTGGAAAAATCACTCATATCAGTCCGGAAAATGGCACAAGCGCCGCAAAATTCAGTGCTGATATGGACTTTTACCTGCTTTCGCACAGCAATGTCACTACGCCTCCATCTTTCACTTTGTATGCGACATCAAAAAACAAAAAGCTTAGAGTGATTGAAGACAACAGCGACATCGCAGCAAAATATCGCGATATTCCTCAAATGGAATTTACCACAATCAAAGCAAATGGCTACGACCTTAATGCATACATCGTAAAGCCACAAGACTTTGACAGGAACAAGAAATATCCTGTAATAATGTATCAATATAGTGGACCGTCTTCACAGCAAGTGCTAAACAAATGGACTATTGACTGGCATATATATGCTGCACAAGCCGGGTACATCGTAGTGTGTGTGGATGGTCGAGGCACAGGAGGACGCGAGCGCAGCTTTGAGACGTGCGTATATAAGCAGTTAGGCAAGTATGAGACTGAAGACCAGATTGCAGCTGCAAACTACGTTGCAAGTCTGCCGTATGTAGATAGTGAACGAATTGGCATTACCGGGTGGAGTTATGGCGGATATGAGACACTCATGGCTATTTCATCAAAAAATAGCCCTTACAAAGCAGCTGTAGCTATAGCACCGGTCACAGACTGGCGTCTTTATGATTCTGTTTATGCAGAGCGTTTCATGTCTACCCCGCAGCAAAATGCAGAAGGATATGAAGCTTCAGCACCGCTTAATCTCACGAAAAATATAGGTAATACCGAGCTTCTTATAATGTATGGCACGGCAGACGATAATGTTCACCCGGCAAACACTATTGAGTACCTGTCTGCACTTCAATCCGAAGACCAACTGTGCAATGTGCTCATGTTTCCAAACATGAACCATTCTATATACGGATGTAATTCTCGCGCTCAGGTTTATGCTGCAATGATGAAATTTTTTGACATACACTTAAAATAGAAACTCAGGCAAGCTGTAAATACTGCAGCTTACTATACTGACCATTAGCAAATACCCATCTTAATCATGGCAAACGATACTCAACGAAACGCCCTAACTAGAGGAGCCTGGAGTCTATGGATAAACTGGGCATACCCATTTGCGTCTGCCATGATTGTGGTTATTACCGGACCGATAATCAGCAATGCTGCCACATGCATCCTATCTTTAATATTGGTAACCATTAGCCACGCACTGATATTGACAAACCGCTATAGGGAAAATCCATACTGTTTTCTCACTCCATACATTGTAAATATATCTCTATTCTGGCAAGCTGTAATCATTTTAATTTTTGACGTATTCAGCGACAGTATCAGTGCTGAAATCAGCGGTCAGCCATACAACAAGGAGCAGATGATAATGCCCATAATGTTTTTTGCACCAATTTCCGCTATAGTGACATTGTGGATAAAAAAGAGACAGCTGAAAAATTCTTTCTGCCTTGACTGTATCAGTCGCCTGGGAACTACCGCAGAGCGAAGCCTTCTCGGAAAGGTTTATTCTCAAGAGGGGAAACTACAGGCGAATACAACGTTTTATATATCCTTAGTATTGACTGCCATTACATGGGCTTATTATTTTACTGAATATATAAACACTGATTACAATAGTCAAGACATAATAATTTTTATTTGGCTACCAGTAGCTATTTATGGAATCTCGTTAATAGTTTTTGGTTTTCGCTATTACTCAATGAAGAAATATCTCTGCGAAAACATGAGCCAAACTACCACGAAAGTTCGCTTTCTGATTTTTTGTGGCGAAAAGATGTGTGTGGTCAATAATGCAGACCTTATAGACACTCCAACAACAATTGAAATTCCTTTTAAAAGTAGTATTTCCGAAATTGAGTATTTGGAGCTTTTCAGGCGAATTTCAGGAATTAATGTCACAAATATTCGTTTCCTATATCAAAGCTCAGACCTCAGAAGAGTATCAAACGTGTTTCACTATGCCGTATACCTTACGGAAGAGAACATTGTGACCGAAAAAGGGCTTGGACAATGGATTGATATGGAACAATACCATATCTTATCAAACTGTGGCATGATTACAACGGCACTTTCTCTTGAAATTGGGAAAATATACACAATCGCAATGACGTGGAAAACTTACGATGAAAAAGGTCTGAGAAGATATAAGATTAAATACTATCAGCCTACATTCCGCCTTAGCGATATGCCAAACTGGGATGTGGATTACAACGACCCAATCTGGCTTTTCATCTCAAAAGTCAATCAAGACAAACCATTTTATCGCATCCGTTCCCTATGGCACAAATATATTTCGGGGATAATGAAATAAGATAATGATGGTAGGCTAGTCCTCGTCATCAAAATCATCTTCGTCAAAATCGAAGTCCCAACCATAATCACTGACTTCCTCATTAAATTTGGCAAGTTCACGTCCCTCACGCTTAGTGGGACGACCAAGCCCTTTGCGACGGTCAATAAAACCACTGATTTTGACGATTTCAAGTAAGTCGAGTTGAGATTGCGGGGTGATGTTTTCCATGTATTCCGGCACGAGCTTAGCACCAAGACGATTTTCTGTAAGAGCAAGCACACGGAACGAATATGTAACAGGTGATTTGCGGACATTAATCACGTCACCAACTTTAATAGTCCTGGAAGGCTTAACAACGGTTCCATTCTCCATTGTCACCCTCCCCTTCTTGCATGCTTCTGTGGCGATAGTACGGGTCTTGAAAACACGGACAGCCCATAGCCATTTGTCTATTCTTATTTCGCCTTTTGCCATTATTCTATTTGTTATTAAAAGTATTCATTGCATTGTTTATACCGGCAAGGCAGAATCCCTTTATTGCATCTACTGCGACACCAATGCGAGTAGGCAGACATTGACGCTGATCAAGAGTAAAATTGCCAAGGACATAGTCTATCTGACCGCCTCGCTGAAAATCATTGCCAATGCCAAAACGCAGACGCGGGTACGCGTCTGTCTTAAGCATTTCTGCTATATTTTTCAATCCATTGTGTCCCGCATCGCTTCCTCGTGCCTTAATTCGTATAGTTCCGAATGGCAGAGCAAGGTCATCAACTATAATAAGGATATTTTCAAGCTCTATACCCTCCTTATCTTTCCAATACCTCACGGCATTACCAGACAAGTTCATATATGTAGAAGGCTTAAGGAGAAGGAGTTGCTGATTTTTAAGTCTGAGTCTTGCAATATCGCCGTAACGCTCTGTACTAAAAGCAGTATTGGACGCCTCAGCGAAGGCATCCAATACTTTAAAGCCTATGTTGTGTCGAGTGTTACGGTATTCGTCTCCGATGTTACCCAGACCAACAATAAGAAATTTCATTGCTATGGCTGAATGTGGTTTTATTATTACTTACCTGCAGTAGCCTGTGCACCACGAGCTGCACGAGTGAGCTGAACAGCGCAAACAACAGCGTTCTTAGCATTAACGAGTTCGAGACCCTCAAAGTGAAGTTCACCAACCTGGAGTGATTTGCCAAGACCGAGATTATCAACATTGATAACAACGCGCTCTGGAATGTTAGTATAGATAGCTTTCACCTTGAGTTTCTTCATAGAGAGTGAAAGTTTACCACCGGCTTTAACACCTTCTGCGTGGCCTTCGAGTTTTACAGGAACTTCTACAACCACCGGCTTGTCTTCGTAAACTTCAAGGAGGTCAATGTGAAGGATTGCGTCTGTAACAGGGTGGAATTGTATTTCACGGAGTACAGCCATTTTCTTCACTCCATTAAAGTTAAGTTCGATAGCAAATACGTCCGGAGTGTAAATGAGTTTACGAACGTCCTCAACTGCTACTACGAGGTCAGTTGAAATAATGGCACGATTGTTTGCGATTGGCACAAGCTTTTCGCCAGGATTGAGCTGACCGTCAAATGGAAGGTCTACGATTTTACCACCATTAAGAACTACTGGGATTTTACCCTCGCTGCGAAGAGCTTTTGTGGCTTTCTTGCCAAGGTCAACGCGCGCTTCTGCGTTAAGATTAAATGTCTTCATTTGTTTTGTTTTTTTGTGTTACTCAGAATTAAGTTAATTTTGCTCCTTAATTCCCCATCACACGTAGCGTGGAGTGCTAAAAAGCGGTGCAAAGGTACGAAATTTTCATGTAACCGCCTAATTTTTCGTCAACTATTTTTTAAGTATTTGAATTTTACAGTCTTTTGCGGTCTGATATTCCGAAATTTACATAAATAATTGTAAATATAAAAAAATAGTATTATCTTTGTAACAGAAAAACATATTAATAACCAAATAGTTACGTCAATTATGTCAAATAATTCAGCAAATAATGAATTAGAGAATGCTCAACGCGAGATAGAGCGTCTAAGACTTGAGATTAACCGACTAAATAGCCTTCACAATGATGGTGTATCACGCGCGTGGATTTGGTTGGCGTTCATCTTATTCTGCGGATGCTTGCTTATGGGTAATATTGCTTTAGATTATAAGGAAGAATATGAGTGTGCTGTGGAAAACTCTGCAAACAATGAAGCGACAATACCCTGTGATACCATAAATATACCAGTATGAAATTTAGTTTAGCATTTTGCATAATTTGTACAACTTTCCCCTTGCTTTGTAGTTCCACTTCACCTACAGAAATTGGCTATCCTGAAGAAGACGGAAACAAACAGACGGTAAGTGAATTTATTCATCGTAATTTAGTATATAACCAGCAGTTTAGAGACTCGCTCATTATTGACTATATTAGTCATGGAAAAGTACCGGCAAGTCTTCGCCATTGGGTGTCTATAAAAGAGTCTCTTGTTGATGCAGACGGTAACACCCACAATGTAGAAATGTTTGTGGCTCCTGACGTTGTTGCAATTGGAAGCGATGATGACTACTTACGAGTACCAATGTTACCTATGACAGCTCAGCAAATTGCGGATATGTGTAATGCCATCCTGCCTACTCGCAAAATTTCCAATCTCATCCACAAACATAGCAAAGTAAAACTCGTTCCCCACCCTATGACTCCGGACAGCACAATGATTACAATGCGCATTTTCGCCAAGCACGATTCTATAGTGAAATCTCAGATGGCTGAATGCGGAGCCAAGGTAGGTGATTTCATTGCCGGACATAAGAAAGACGTCGTTATTTCCAACCGCATAGACAGTCTACCTGACAGAGTGCATATTTACGGATGGCATTATCCTGACGGAAAAAATATTCAGCCACTGTATTCAGGTCATACATTGCCTCATGTAGATTATAGCCACGGTATCAGGCTTATTTCTCGAAGGATTATAGTTGACGGTAAAGAGTGGGATATAGTAGATTTGCTTCATCACCCCCTGCTTTATTCCCTTATAAGCGATGAACTAGGCATCATGAATAAATGCAGCTATTGTGTATCTTTATAATTTGCTTAAATAATCAATAAAAAAGTCGCACCATATCACAGAATGGAGCGACTTTTCTTATCTAATCTATAAAATCCCTCGTTCGGGCGTAATATCAAGGCCGGCGGCTTCGACAAG
>JBJECS010000221.1:0-9394 GCA_051871335.1 Muribaculaceae bacterium
CCACGAAAAATAGTGCTAAAAACGCAATAAATCGCCGCCTATAGCGGGCAAAGGGCAAGGAATACCCCCCCCCACCACTTTTCCTTGGCGGACGTTCCTTAGGTAAAAGTTTGTAATTCATTTGTTTGATTTTTTAATTGATTTTTTATAAAATTAACTGTCATATGAAGTAAAAAGCGGAGCTTTAGCTTCGCAACGCAAAATTACCGATATAGCAGTTGGGGCAAATTATGTTTTTCGTTGTTTTTCCCTATTTTTCGTGAAAAACAACAGTGATAAAGGCAAAAAACAACAAAAGAATTACAGTTTTTTGTGAAATAAGAGTGCCACTTATTTCACACTGTCTCTGTATTCCTGCGGAGTCATCCCGGTAAATTTTCTGAAAGCATTGTGGAAATTGCTGCGGTCGTTAAATCCAACCTGCTCATGGAGATGCGCAAGCTGCAAGTCGGAACATTCCCGGATAAGGCATTGTGCATATTCGAGGCGTAGCTGTTGCCTCCAAGAGCGGAAAGTGGTGTTGTGCACATTCTTGAAATAAGCGGCTAGCTTCTGGCGAGTGACGCAGAGATGCTCAGCCACCTCGTCGGTGCTGACATCAACCAGTGTAAAGCCTCTACCCGCCACCCATTCGTTGAGCGCTTTCTCTAATGCTTCGTATGAGTTCTCGGCAAAGGAAGTAGAGTCTTCGCCGTCAGCACCGTCAGGCACGCGGGGCAATGTGAATGTGAATTTAGCTTCAGAAGCCTTATCGGTCATGTTCTCAGCAGCCGCAAGGAAGAAATCACCGTCGATGCAATAGTTCATAATCGCAACAACCACATATACATAATATACAGTGTAAATTATCACAAAAGCGTTATATCCCCAATGGTGAAGAGGGACTAACGACGCAATGGCGGCAAGGGTGCCAATTCCGAGTGCACTGTAGAAAAATTTCTTTATCGGGTCAAGATGGTAGTCGATGTTCTCGTCGTAATAGTTCTCAAGGTCAGCAGCCGTGTCTTTTACCTGCTTTCTGAAGCTGACGGTGTGGATGACGAGCTGCAGCAGATAAGCAGCAGCGGCTAAATACCAGACATAAGTATGCACTTCCGGGGCGAAAATCTTGGTTATTACCAGCAGGCAGGTGAAAAGCGTGATAAATCCGAAGGCCCACAGTGTATTATGGAAAGATTTGCAGCTGGTGAGCATTACGGAGGCGGTCTGTGTGAAAAGGAGCGCCTGGTATGATGCCACGCACAGAGTTACGGTGGAGAGCATATCGGGCTCGTTGCTGTCTATTTTGAAAAGTCCGGAAATTGCCAGAATAGTGAATGTCGCGACGAGAATCCACCGCGCCCGCGAGAGTGGCTCCCAGCGCAATTTTTCGGGAATGTGAATAATCGCCAGCACTACAACGGCTGTGGCGATAGCCGCTGATGAAAGTAATGAAACGAGGTGGTCTATTGTCGTAAGCATATTTATGTGAAAAAATAGTGGTGTCTATGTGCCAGCCACATAGTATGGTGCAAAGTTACGAAGTTTTTTGAAAATTAGAAAATAATGTAATGATTTGGTGGGGAGGGTGGTATGCTCAAAAAGAGGGGATGAAAGGAAAAAGTTGAGAAAAGTTGCGGTAAATTTGCGTAGTTGGAAAAAAGTTTATATCTTTGCAGTCCGAAAACCGCGTAAATAATAATAAATAAAAAATATAGGCAATGAAAAGAACGTTTCAACCATCAAACAGAAAGAGAGTCAACAAACATGGCTTCCGTGAAAGAATGGCAACAGCAGACGGCCGCAAGGTACTCGCTCGTCGCCGTGCAAAAGGTCGCGCACGCCTTACAGTGTCTGACTCAATCGCAGGAAAGTAATCGCTGATTCATATCAGAACGAATAAGCAGGCGGTGTCAATGAGAGTTGGCATCGCCTTTCCTGGTATGTAATTCAATGAATAAAGAAGATTAAATAGTGAATTGTGGGATGAGTTAAAAACTACTAAAAAGGGGCGGAAATGTCATAAATAATCTGCAATGAGTTGGTGGAAAGGAAACAAGTTTATAAATTTGCATGATTTTTTTGTTAAATGATGTAATCTTATGAAATAACAGTAGGGAAATTTGGCAAAAAAGTCGTAAATTTGCACTTTGTATTAAAAACAGAAATATGACAAGGAAACTGATATTTACAATAATAAGTCTCTATATACTATCGGCACTGACAGGTTGTAACTCGGACAGCTCAGATGATAGTGCTGCAAATCCTATAACGTATAGTAGTGCAGCGGTGACTGCTTTTTCTCTTCAGGAGAATGATAAGGTTCTTGCAAATCTTGATTCGGTGAGGTTTTCGATAAATCTTCATGACTGCACGATATATAATGCGGATTCGCTTCCGAAGGGGACAAGGATAAATAAGCTGCAAGTGAATATCGCGGCAAATAATGTGTCTGTTGCAGAAATCACTTTCCGGACTAAGGAGGGAAAGGATTCAGTGGTGGATTATCTGAAATCCACATCGGATACTATAGACTTTTCACGCGGGCCGGTGCAGCTGCGTGTTGTATCCGGCGACAAGACAACGACTTGCGTGTATTCAATAAAGGTGAATGTACATCAGATGGAGCCGGATTCGCTCTACTGGAGCAAGTCGGCGCGAAAGTCGCTTCCATCAATCTACAATGTTCCTTCAGCCCAAAAGACGATAGAGAAAGGCGGAAAGCTGTATTGCCTGACAACGAATGGCGAAAAATATTGTGTAGCGACGACAAGTCACCCGGACCTTGAGTGGGAAAAGCGAGAGATTGCTTTAGGATTTACGCCGAATGTGGAAACTTTTGCGACAGATGGGACAGACCTCTATTTGCTTGATGATGGGGGAAACCTGTATAAGTCGGATGACGAGGGCGAAAGTTGGATTGCCCAGTCAGGCTATAAGTGGATGAGCGTCATAGGCGGCTACGACGGGAAAGTTTTGGGCATTGAGCGCAGTGGAAATGACTATTATTATACGTCTTATCCAGATGGAGAAAAGACACTTGCTCCGGAGGGATTTCCGGTGACGGGCTTCAGCGGACTGTATATTTACTCCACAAAGTGGAGCGAAAGCAGGATGGCGATAATGGTAGGCGGACGAGACAAGAACGCGAAGACGATAGACCGCACGTGGGCATATGATGGAAATCAATGGGCTGACATAACGACAGACCGCCGCGTGTGCGCAGCTGAAGGTATGAATATAGTGAAATTTTATAAATGCTCGCTTGATACCACTAACTGGACATACAAGAGCGATGAGGTGCTGCTTGCGTTTGGCGGGAATAAGGGCGACGAGATGAATGGCGTCACCTATCTGTCCAAAGACCTTGGTTTTAACTGGCGAAAGGCTGGCACGCTGATGAATCTGCCGGACTATATCCCGGGAAGATACCTGAGTGACTCGTTTGTATATGAACGGGTGATAGCGCCGGATGCGAGAGGCGGTGAGGACTGGCAGGAAATGCCAGAAATCTACCTTCCTGCGTGGTATGTTCCGGAGAGTTTGCTGTCCAGAGCCGTGAGTGAAGTGACACAGTGGAATACACCGTATATATACATCTTTGGCGGCTATAATGCGAGCCATACGCTATATAACACAGTTTGGCGCGGTACGATAGGACGGCTTGAGTTCAAACCAGTACAATAATCAGACAGTGAAGAGATTGGCACTCATATTAGTATTATTGGGCGTGATGCTTACGACGGCAGCACAGGAGGCGAAGTATAAATTTGACGCCGGTGCTCAGGTTGGTATGAGCAGCTATCTTGGCGAGGCGAACAATAGCATACTTAAGCATCAGGGATTTGCGTTTGGGTTGAACTTCAGGTATATACCGAATACACGAATGGCGATACGCGGTATATTCAATACGGCATCTCTGAGCGGAAATACGGCAGACATGGAAAACGTATTGCCGGGAGGCGCGCAATACGAGTTCAGCTCCCGGATATATGATTTGGGAGCGAGATATGAGTTTAACTTTTTGCCCTATGGCATAGGAGAGACGTATAAGCGACTACGTAGACTAAGCCCATATATGACACTTGGCTTTGGCTTTACGCTTGCATCGTGCGACGGTGAGACGTCAATAGCGCCGAATATTCCGATGGGAATAGGCGTGAAATACAAACTGAAGCCACGCCTTAACCTTGGGGTTGAGTTTACAATGACAAAGGTGTTTGGCGACAAGGTAGATGGGAAAAACCTGTCGGACCTGTATCTGATAAAGAGTTCATTTATGAAAAATACAGACTGGTATAGCAACATATCGTTTTCCGTGACGTATGAGTTTGGAGAGCGGTGCTCAACATGTCATTATGTAGATTAAGAAAGATACTCCTATGGAAGAAATAATAAATCAAATAGACAAAAACCGCATACCACGCCATGTGGCGGTAATCATGGACGGCAATGGCAGGTGGGCAAAGGCACGCGGGCTTGAGCGTTCAGCGGGTCATGTGCAGGGAGTAACAACGGTAAGGAAAATCACCGAGATAGCATCAGAGCTGAAAATAGGCTATCTTACACTATATACATTCTCGACAGAGAACTGGAACAGGCCGAAAGAAGAGGTGGATGCGCTTATGCACCTGATAGTGACTGCGATAGAGCGCGAGACCCCCGACCTGATAAAAAACAATGTTCGGCTGACGATGATAGGCGATACGAGCCGGATGCCGGATTTTGCGCTGGAACGCCTGAACAAGTGTATAGAGGACACGAGCGCAGATACAGGTCTGACACTATGCCTTGCGTTGAGCTATTCGTCAAGGTGGGAAATAACCAAGGCTGTGAAGGAGATATCAGGCAAGGTGTTGTCAGGAGCTATGCGTATTGAGGACATAACAGACGCGACAGTAAGTGAGCACCTGAATACCAACCAAATGCCCGACCCGGACCTGTTAATCCGCACAGGCGGCGATAAGCGTATCAGCAATTTCCTGCTGTGGCAGATAGCGTATTCCGAGATACTTGTTACAGACAAGTATTGGCCAGACTTCAGTAAGGAAGATTTCTGCCGTGCAGTGCTTGAGTATCAGTCACGCGAAAGGCGATTTGGCCTTACGAGCGAACAATTAAAATGATTTATCAGAATAATACACCATAAAGAATTATGCGTAATAAGATTACATTCATATTACTCCTCCTAAGTATATCACTCACAGCACCTATGGCACGAGCCGTAGAAGCTCCGATAGATACAATATACAATCCACCTGTGACGTTCACTGCAATGCCGAAGACGTATACTATTTCCGGGATAGAGGTGACGGGAGCTCAAAACTATGATGACAACACAATCATAGGCTTTTCCGGGCTAAAGATAGGTCAGAAAGTGGATGTTCCCGGTCAAGACCTATTCAATGCGTCACACCGTCTAATCCGTCAGGGACTTTTCGCCCAGGCACAGATAAAGGTGGCAAAGATATACGATGATGAGGTGTGGCTGACGATAGCACTCCGTACGCATCCGCGCATTTCAGAAATCAACTATCTGGGGATGAAAAAGGGCGAGCGCGAGGATATTCAGGAGCGCCTACAGCTGATGAAAGGTAATCAGATTACACAGAATATAGTGAACCGCGCCGAGTCAATTATCAAAAAATATTACTCAGAAAAAGGCTTCGGCAATGCTGACGTGAAAATTACCCTCCGCGAAGATTTGTCGGCAAAAAACGACATGATAGTGGACATAAAAGTGGATAAACACGACAAGATAAAGGTTCACAAAATCTATATTACCGGTAATGACGTTTTCAGCGACGGCAAGGTAAAGGGCGCGATGAAGAAAACGAATGAAAAAGGTCCGCTAAAGAACCTGTTCAAGCAGAAAAAGTTTGTGGAGCAGGAATATCATGACGACCTTAACAGAATTATCGAGAAATATAATGAAAACGGCTATCGTGACGCGAAAATCATCAGCGACAGTGTAGCGAAATATGATGAGAAGACCGTAGACGTGTATATCACCCTTGAAGAAGGAAAGAAATACTATATCAGCGACATAAACTGGGTAGGCAATACGGTGTTCACGACAGAACAGCTGAATGCTGTGCTTGGAATCGTGCCGGGTGAGGTCTACAACCAAAAGCTGCTGAACAAGCGCACGAGCGAGGATGACGATGCGGTAGCGAACCTGTATATGGACCGCGGCTACCTATTCTATCAGCTTGTGCCGATAGAAAAGAATGTAGTAGGCGACTCGATAGACCTTGAGCTGCGAATGTTTGAAGGACCTCAGGCGCGAATAAACAAGGTGATAATAAACGGAAATGACCGCCTGTATGAAAAATGTATCCGCCGCGAGCTGCGAGTACGCCCGGGAGAACTATTCAGCAAAAACGACCTGATGCGTTCAGCCCGTGAGATAGCCCAAACAGGACACTTTGACCCGGAGTCAATGGATATCCGCCCGGAGCCAAACGAGGAGAACGGAACAGTAGACATAATCTTCGGACTTGAGTCAAAGGCCAACGACCAGGTAGAGTTTTCAATGGGTTGGGGTCAGACAGGCATTATCGGTAAGCTGTCGCTGAAGTTTACAAACTTCTCAATCAAGAACCTGCTTCAGCCGAGCACCTACAAGGGACTTATCCCACAAGGCGAGGGTCAGACATTCACGATATCAGCGCAGACCAATGCGAGGTATTATCAGGCATATTCAGTGTCGTTTCTTGACCCATGGTTTGGCGGCAAGCGCCCGAACTCACTACAGGTATCGGCGTACTATAGCCGACAGACAGGAGTGAACTCGTCGTACTACAACTCAACGTGGGCAAATCCATATCTGTATTCCGGCTATGGCTATGGCTACGGTTATGGCTATGGCAATAACTATTACAACGACTATTATCAGAATTCATACCAGAACTCATACGACCCGAACAAGTTCCTTCAGATGGCAGGCTTTACGGTAGGCTTCGGAAAGCGACTTAATTGGCCGGACGACTACTTTACGTTTACAGCCGAGCTGTCATACAACTGGTATTACCTGAAGAACTGGGAATATCTGTACTATATGAACAATGGTACGTCTAATGCGATAGTGTTAGGTCTGACCTTGGCTCGTAACTCAACAGATAATCCGCTATATACCCGCCGCGGGTCGCAATTCTCACTAAACTTCTCATTCACACCACCGGCATCACTCTTCTCCGGCAACAAGGACTGGGAAAAACTGTATAAGGAGAATACGACAGAGAGCAAGAAGCAGCTGTATCGCTGGATAGAATACTGGAAACTGCGCTTCAAGTCTCGCACATATACACCGCTGAGCGACGTAGACGGCAAGTGGACACTCGTGTTTATGACTCGTGCGGATTTCGGTCTTCTCGGCAGCTACAACAAATATTTGCGTTCACCGTTTGAGACGTTCTATGTGGGCGGTGACGGCATGTCAGGCAGCTATACATACGCAACAGAGACAATAGCACTCCGCGGCTATGACAATGGTCAGTTTACCCCATGGGGAAGTGAAGGCTATGCATACTCACGCCTGGGTATGGAGCTCCATTTCCCATTCATGCTTCAGCCAACGACGACCATTTATGGTCTTGCGTTCCTTGAGGCAGGAAATGCATGGACAGACGTGAAAGAGTTTTCACCATTCTCACTAAAGCGAAGTGCCGGTGTAGGTGTTAGAATCTATCTGCCAATGGTAGGTATGATGGGTATAGACTGGGCATATGGTTTCGACAAAGTGTGGGGAACGAAGGGCGGGAGCCACTTCCACTTTATCCTCGGACAAGAGTTTTAAACCTTTTATAGGCAAAGCAGTCAAATTAACATAATTAACAATTAAGTATTAACAATTCACCAAAAAGCAATTATCATGAAACGTTTTTCATTGTTACTCCTAACCGCAGTGATGTCTGTAGCATATATGAGCGCACAGAAATTTGCCCTAATAGACATGGAATACATTCTGAAAAATGTACCGTCATATGAAATGGCAAATGAGCAGCTCAACCAGCTGTCACAGCGATGGCAGAAAGAAGTAGAGGCACTGAACACCGAGGCGGAAACACTCTACAAGAATTATCAGTCAGAGCGCGTATTCCTGACCGATGAACAGAAAAAGAAAAAAGAAGAGGAAATATTGGCAAAAGAAAAAGAAGCCAGCGAACTGAGCCGCAAGTATTTCGGGCCGGAAGGAGAACTGTATAAAAAGCGCGAGACACTGATGCAGCCAATCCAAGACGATATCTATCTGGCAGTGAAAAAGGTGGCAGATGAAAAAGGCTATCAGGCAATATTTGACCGAGCAACGTCCGCAAACATAATTTTTGCGTCTCCCCGCATAGATGTATCCAATGAGGTGCTTGCAAAATTAGGATATTCAAATTAAAAAACGTATCTTTGCACCATAAAACAGAAAAAATAAAAACAACTACATAACTTATAGAAAAAAAGACAATGATTAAGAAAATCCTTATCGCAATTCTTATTGCGCTCCCACTCGCTGTTACAGCGCAGACTGTAAAAATCGGTGTAATCAACATCGAATCACTCGTACAGGAAGACCCACAGACAGCAGAGGCACAGAAGACCCTACAGGAAGCACAGGCGAAGTATGCTTCAGACATTCAGAAACTTGACGAAGAAGCACAGAAGGCATACGATGAGTATAACAAGCTCAAAGAAGACCCAAACACACCAGCTGCAATCCTACAGCGCCATGAAACATCACTTCAGGAAATGGCAAACAAAATCCAGCAGCATGCTGATACATACCAGAAAGATCTTCAGCAGCAGCAATATCAGCTCATGGCTCCTATCTATGACAAAATCCAGAAGGCGGCTCAGGCAGTAGGTCAAGAAAACGGCTTCACACTCATCGTACCACAGGCAGCAGCAGTGTATATGAGTGCAGACGTTGTAGATGTCAACCCTTTTGTAAAGGCAAAAATAGCAGCACCAGCCGCTAAATAGCACAATAAAAATTTTTAATGATTAGTTACAATTGGTCGCCAAGGCATTTGCGTGCCAATGGCGACCATTTTTTAATGTTAATGAATAATGTCCGTCGCAGGTCGGTGGAAATTAAATCACAAAAATAATATGTTACGCAAAATCATTTATCTTATCGCAATCTTAATTGCCGGCAACATGGCGGCACAGGGTAGGTTTGGTGTAGTTGATTTCGATGCAGTGCTCGACTCCCTGCCAGAGTATAGCCTTGTAAAATTCCAGATACAAGAGACATCAAACCGCTATCAGGAAGAATTTAAGAAGATGTCTGACGATATAGACCGCAAGTTTGAGGACTATCAGACACTGAACAGCAATGGTGTGACTCCGGAGTCAATCCGCCAGCGTCGCATACAGGAAATACAAAATCTTCAGAAAAGGGCTCAGCAATTTCTTGAGACAG
>JBJECS010000222.1:0-9392 GCA_051871335.1 Muribaculaceae bacterium
AGGATTTTTATGAAATACCTGAAAACGAGGAGTTAAATACGAGAATGTATTATTTTGATTTGCTATAAAAAATGAGGGCTGCTCATCACGAGTTGCCCTCATCAATCCTGTTGTTCATCACATTATGCATGTATGTCAGCGTCATAAAAACAGCATAGTCGTCTTAATACTCAGTGTTTCCTAACAAATAACTATCTAATATCTCTAATTGACCGTTCGGGGAAGAATGTTAAATTACTAATATCTATCTTCAACGACTTTCCAGTCTATGATATTCCAAAGAGCGTTGAGGTAGTCGGCACGCTTGTTTTTGTAATCGAGATAGTAAGCGTGTTCCCATACGTCGAAAGTGAGGAGAGGTGTAAGTCCATCGGTCAATGGATTACCGGCGTTAGTTTTAGGAACAATAAAAAGCTGTCCCTCAAAGTCTCGTGCGAGCCAAATCCATCCGGAGCCGAAAATTTTGGTGCCCTTCTCCACGAACTCTGCCTTAAACCGGTCGAAGCTGCCGAAATAGTGTTTAATAGCCTTATTGAGTTTTGGACCAGGTGAACCACCACCGTTTAATGAAAAAGTGTTGAAGTAAAAGACGTGGTTCCAAGCCTGAGCGGCATTGTTAAAAATAGGTCCGTCGGCATTGCAGATAATTTCGTCAAGAGAGAGGTTTTGCAGCTTATAGTCGGCGATAAGCTTGTTCAGGTTGTCAAAATAAGATTTTGTGTGAGCTCCAAAATGGAGTTCAATAGTCTGCCTGCTTATCACCGGCTCAAGAGCGTCGGCAGAGTAAGGGAGAGAAGGTATATTGAAATTGTTCATGGCATCATTTGTATTTTTGACTTTATAACAAACTGAAAAACAAGATAGTTCAAGTGAAATTAAAAATATTTTGCCTCATATGGTTTTGTGGAATGAAAAATAATGACTATCTTTGCAAAAGATGAACAGAGTAATAACACATATTGAGCACTTGGTGCGCTGTCGCGATTGTGTGATAGTGCCCCGCCTTGGTGGCTTTGTCGTGCAGCAAGTTCCGGCATATTACGATGAGTCTTCGAGTCGATATTATCCGCCGCGTAAATATGTGGTATTCAATCCGGAGCTGTCGCATAATGACGGTTTGCTGGCAACGTCAATCTCACGGCGCGATAATGTGAGCTTTGAGTGCGCTTCTCGAATGATAGAGGATGAAGTAGAGGCGATGATGGCTCAACTCAAGGCAGAAGGCAGTATAGCTCTCGGTCATCTCGGAAGGCTTGACTATGAAGATGGCAAGATGCTGTTTACATATAGCGAGGCGTTTGTATCATCTCCGGAGTATTTTGGTCTGAAGCCTATAGATGTTCGTCGCATAGATATAGAGGAAACTCAGACAGAAGCCGAGTCTGTGAAGAAGCCGTTCATGTTACGTCGTAAGCTTGTGTATGTGGCTCGTGCTGCAGTTTCCATAGTGGTGCTTATACTTTGCGGACTGTTGTTTACAACTCCGATACCGGTGGATAACGAGGTGGTGCAGCGAGCGTCGCTGTCGTTGCCAGAGGTGAAAGCGCGAGAAGTGGAGAATAAGGCGACGGAGGTTTCAGGTGAGCTTTATATAGCATGTCCAAATCCTGAGGATGGCTATGCCATAGTGCAAGAACGCCACCATAGTGCCATGATAGATGACTCAGACCCGTATTATCTTGTAGTATCGGCACTTGCTACGAGGGAGCAAGCAGAAGAGTTTGTAGCATATTCCAGAGGGTGCGAGCTTGAGATAGTTGAAACGGCAAATGGAAAATATCGCGTGATAGCGGCGACTGGCGAGAGTGTAGCAGATGTGATGCAGAAAAAGCATGACAGCAATGTGAACAGCCTGTATCCTGATGCATGGCCTTGCAAGAGGTAAGATGGGTGTGGATAAAGGTGTGATATACACTTAGTTAATGACAATTATGGGGGAATTATGCGTAATATCAATGGTTAATTCTTAAATAGCAAATATATGGAAAATTTTCATGAACTCATAATAAATCGACGCAGCATACGCAAATATACAGACGAGCCAATATCCCCGGATGATGTGAAGCTGATACTTGAGGCAGGCCTTATGGCACCGACTTCAAAGAGCAGCCGTTCGTGGCAGTTTGTAGTGGTAGAAGACAGGGAAATGCTACAGCACCTGGGCGAATGTAAGTCGAATTATGCAACATCTATAGCACGAGCGCCGTTGGCGATTGTAGTAACTGCAGACCCAGCGAAGAGTGATGCGTGGATAGAAGATGCTTCAGTAGCAGCGACTTTTATACAGCTACAGGCGGCGGACCTTGGTCTTGGCTCATGTTGGGTAGAAGTACGCGACCGGTATCGCGAAGACGGCATGAGTGCAGAGGAATATGTACAGGCGTCGCTTGGTATACCGGAGACGATTCCGGTGGTATGCATAATCTCGATAGGCCATAAAGACGAGGAGCGTCGTCCAATAGACCCGTCAAAGGTTCTGTGGGAGAATGTTCATGTAGGCAAGTGGTAATAAGTAAAGGCTTTAAGCTATAACTTTAGAAAATGAAAAATACAGCAAAACGTATAGTTATTATCGGCTCAGGAAACGTAGCGACTCACCTTGCGCAGGCTTTTGACGTGAAAAACGAGGTAATAGCAGTGTATAGCAGGGATATGTCACATGCGGAGCGATTGTGTAAGAAGTTGAAGAAAGCTGAGGCTTATAGTGACTTGTCTCGATTGCCAAAGGATGCTGATTTTTATATTGTAGCGGTAAAAGACGATGTAATAGAAGATGTTGCAAAAGAAGTTCAAGGCACAACGGGCATTTGGGCTCATACGTCAGGTTCAGTACCGGCAGAGATTTTTAGGGATATAAAGGATAATTACGGAGTTTTTTATCCACTCCAGACGTTTAACCGGGATAAGGCGGTTGATGTAAGTGAAGTGCCGATATTTATAGAGGGCAGTAGTGAGGAAATTGCAATAGCTCTGTATAAATTGGCAGAATGTATAAGTAATAAAGTGGATTATGCGGACTCTGTTGGTAGAAAGCGGATACATCTTGCGGCGGTATTTGGGTGTAATTTTGTAAACCGTCTGTGGGGAATAGCAAACTATATATTGCTAATGGGTGGCTACGACCTATCAGTGCTTGAGCCTCTGATGCGCGTCAGCCTGGAGAATGCGCTAAAGTATGGTCCGGACAATGTGCAGACGGGTCCTGCGATGCGAGGTGACACGAATGTGACAAAGAGGCAGCTGAATTTGTTGCCAATGGATGAATCCAGGAAGATTTATCGTGCAATCAATGAAAGCATAATCAGAAAACATAGGGAAAAATGAGCCGCATAGACTATGACCTGAGAAAAATCCGTGGGATAGTTTTTGACGTGGATGGGGTATTATCACCGTCAACAATCCCGATGAGTGAAGAAGGGATGCCTCTGCGGATGGTGAACATAAAGGATGGCTATGCTCTGCAACTTGCTGTAAAACATGGGTATAAGATAGCAATAATCACCGGAGCCGACACAAAGGCGGTGACGGTGCGGTTTAATGGTCTTGGGATAAATGACGTATTCCTGAAGGTTGCGATGAAGCTTCCATTGCTTGAGAAATGGATTGAAGAAAACGGACTTAAGCCGGAAGAGGTAGCATACGTAGGCGATGATATACCGGACTATCAGTGTATGCTGCATGTAGGTCTTTCTGTTGCTCCGGCTGATGCAGCGATTGAGATAAAGGAGATAGCTCGATATATTTCTCCGGTGAATGGTGGCTATGGAGTAGCCCGCGACCTTCTTGAACAGGTAATGCGCGCTAATGGTGACTGGATGACTGTAGAGAAGGCGTTTGGATGGTGATAGGGGATAGAGAATAGAGAATAGAGAGGGAGTTTTAGGGCTCTATGTAGGACTTTACAGATTAGTAGGGGATTAAAAAAATGGGATTAAAAAAATGGGATAAATAGTGTTGGATACGAAAAAATATTGTAAATTTGCATCTTAAATGTAACAGAGAAAGCATATAGGATGACAGAGTATTACGATAATAAGCAAAAATCGACGGGAAAGCTGCTGGATATGACGTTGACTTTCCTGTTTATCGACCTATTTCGCCGTAAGTCAGCACCACAGATTTTTGTGTTGTTTGTGGATACGCTTATATGCGCAATGAGCTATCTACTTGTAGTTTACGTAAATGTGAATACTACAGAAAATGTAGCCGGAGTAGAATATTCGCTACCTGTAAAGGTACTTGTAGTGACTGCGGTTTATCTTGTGATAAATGTCATAATAAAAAACTATAAATATACCATACGCCTTCCGATAATCGAGGATATGTATCGGACGGCGTTGCTTGTGTTTTTTTCATCGGCGATATTGATAGCGTTGGTGTATGTGGTACAATATGTCTCAAATGTGAGGTATTTCAGTGTGTGGAATATCGTGATGGCGGGCTTTATGTCTTTTACGCTGATGATGTGCCTAAGACTAATAACAAAGCATTTGTATTCAATCCATGTGGACAGGGTGGGAAATTCGTTGCCGGTGATATTGCTTGGCAATAATATCAGCACGATAGCGCTTGCTCATATGCTCAAGAATGAACAGCCACGCAGGTATAATCCACTTGCCATCATTTCCACAGAGCTGGAGGCTCAGAAGAACGCAACAGTGAATGGCTTCCGCGTGTTGCGATTTGATGAGCGAAATATCGAGGAGATATTCCGTGAATTTGAGTGCGACAGCCTGCTTGTGCCAGATAATATGTTTGAGTCTGTGAGGAATAGTCTTGCAGATGTTTTTCTGAAACATAATATCAAGCTACTGATGGTAAACCATGTGTCAGAATTTATGCAAAACAAGGGAGAACCGTCGACGGCGCACGTGGAGCATATAAAAATCGAGGACTTGCTGGGGAGAAATCCCATCCGCCTGGATAAAAGTCCTATAAAAGGCTATCTTGCAGACAAGACCGTGCTTATCACCGGTGCTGCGGGGTCGATAGGAAGCGAGATAACACGCCAAATAGCAACAATCGGAGCGAAGAAGATAGTGTTGATAGACCAGGCGGAGACTCCAATGCACTCCCTACTGCTGGAAATACGGGAAAAGTTTCCTAAGTCTGACTTCAAGCTTATCATCTCAGACATCACGGATATGGCGAGCATGGAGCGAATATTCAGCACCTATCGTCCTGACGTAATACTTCACGCGGCGGCATACAAGCACGTCCCAATGATGGAGTATAATCCGATAGAGGCTATACGCAATAATGTTTTTGGCACAAAAATCATTGCAGACCTTGCGGTGAAGTATGGCGTGGATAAGTTTGTGATGGTATCGACAGATAAGGCAGTAAATCCGACAAACATAATGGGTGCGACCAAGCGTGCGGCGGAAATCTACGTGCAGAGCCTGTTTTATAAGCAAGACGGTAAAAGACCAACGCAGTTTATCACCACACGGTTTGGCAACGTGCTTGGGTCTAATGGGTCAGTAATCCCTCTATTTAAGCAACAGATAGAGAAGGGAGGACCTGTCACGGTGACCCACCGCGACATAATCCGCTATTTTATGACGATAGACGAGGCGTGCTCGCTAGTGCTTGAGGCATCTTGTATAGGGCGTGGAGGCGAGATTTTCATTTTTGATATGGGCACTCCGATACGCATCTATGACCTTGCGACAAAGATGATAAATCTAGCAGGACTGAAGCCCGGCGAGGACATAGAAATCAAGGAGACCGGACTAAGACCGGGCGAAAAGCTTTATGAGGAGCTGCTGTATGACAAAGAAACGTCAATCCCGACTTCAAATAAGAAGATAATGCGCACAAATGTGACAAAATATGACTTTGACTATGTGTCCGGTATTCTGAAAATTTTGCAGAGCGACATAATTTCCGGAGATGAGGATGAGAGCGTAAAAGAGCTCAAGACGCTTGTGCCGGAATATGTGAGTGAAAATTCACAGTGGCAGAAATTTGACAATGCTAAAGAGAAATCAGAGTGAAAAATAGCAGAAAAATAAATAAAAAAGCATAAAAATGAAACGTAACTTTAATTCAATTCTAATTGTCTTAGCCATATTGTTTGGCGGTAATAATAGTTATGCCTTTGATATACAGGGCGTACTCGGAAAAGTATTGAACAATGATTCAACAAGCACTTCTGCAATATCAGGCGTTATAGGCTCTGTGCTTGGGACGGATAAGGTTGAGCTTAAAGACCTTGTAGGCACATGGAAATATGAGGCACCGGCAGTTTCGTTCAAGTCAGATAACTTGCTTCAGAAAGCAGGCGGCGCGGCAGCAGCGTCGGCTATTGAGTCTAAAATTCTGCCAGTATATCAGCGTTCAGGCATCACAAACCTGAAGCTCGAGGTCACAAACGACAGCACGTTTACTTTTACCGTGAAGCGCATAACTTCAAAAGGAAAAATCACGAAGGATGAAAATGGAGATTTTGTGTTTACATACCAGGCACTTGGAAAAGATGTGGCTACAATGACAGCGTATATCACGAAGAGCTCAAGCAATCAGATTGCGATGACGTTTGATGCGTCAAAACTCATTACTCTCGTAGAGACTATCGCAAAATATTCTAATAATTCGACCCTAAAGACTGCATCGACGCTACTCAACAGCTATGATGGCGTGACAGTAGGGTTCAAGCTGAAGAAATGATAATATACAGACTGAAAATAAATTCTGACGCAGACATAGCATCTGCTAAAGACCTGATAGACAGTGGTGCAAAATGGCTGATGCTGTCAGTGGCGAAAGATGTTGATGGCAGTGTGCTTGACGCAATTTCGGCACTGTGCAAAGAAGCGGAGGTGATAATGACGGTCGAGGGCGATATGGAAAGACTTGAGTCGACCCACTGTCATGGGATACATTTGCTTCCCGGCACAGTCCATCCACGGATTGTGCGTGAGAAATTAGGCGCAGAGCCAATCGTGGGCTGCACAGTGAGCACACCGGCAGAAGTGATAGCGTTGCGAGGAGCAGATGTGGACTATGTCTTGATTTCCGGCAATGAAATCAGCCTGGAGGATTTTTCCGCCGCAGTGCATGACGCGAAGGTTGATATCCGTATGGTGGTGGAGGTTAAAGACAACGACGAAAACCATATCAATGAACTGCTGAAGACAGGAGTTGATGGCGTAATATATTGATTATGAACAAGTTTATAGGAATAATACCAGCACGCTATGCGTCAAGCAGATTTCCGGGCAAGCCACTTGCCGGCATAGGAGGCATGACGATGATAGAGCGAGTATATCGCCAGGTGAGCAAAGAGCTTGAAGAGGTATATGTTGCGACAGACGACAGCCGGATATATGATGCCGTAAAAGCATTTGGCGGAAATGTGGTAATGACGTCAACAGAACACCGAAGCGGCACGGACCGAGTTAATGAGGCATTCCATAAGATTGATACTCAGGCAAATATCATCATAAACATACAGGGAGATGAACCATTTGTGGCACCCGAGCAAATAGCAGAGATAAAGCGATGCTTTGATGATGAGTCAACTCAAATAGCAACGTTAGCACGCATGTATGATGTAGCAGGTGGATTTGAGGGAGTATTTGACCCGAACAAGGTGAAAGTAATCTTTGACCATTCGGGAAACGCGATATATTTCAGCCGAGCAATCCTGCCATATATCCGCAACTATAAGTGGCAAGAATGGCTTGAACACAGGGATTTCTATATCCACGTGGGCATGTATGCGTATCGAGGCGAAGTGCTTGAGGAATTGACATCACTCCCACAGTCGTCGCTGGAGATAGCAGAGTCGCTTGAGCAGCTTCGGTGGATAGAAAACGGCTATCGGATAAAGGTTGCGCTGACAACTCAGCCGACGGTGGGCATAGACACACCGGAAGACCTTGAGGCGGCAAAGAAACTATTCAACCTATGTTAGACCGCACTGTGCAGCCTGAAGTTTATGAGATTTCCGGGCTTAAACTGACTGAAATAAAGACAGTTACGCTGAAGAATAGCGTGAGGCTGAATGTGATAGACCACGATTGCGAAGACCTGTGCCGAATAGTGATGGTGTGGCATGGAGGGAAGTATGACGTGGATAACAGTTTTGCGCTAAGCACTATGGCATCTATGCTTCTTGATGGCACATCAGGTCGCGGCTCAGATGAAATAACGGAGATTTTTGACTTTTACGGCTCAAAAATCGCGATAGACTGTGGCACACATTTCACGACACTGTCGCTGAAGGCACTAAACCGCACGTTGCCGGAATTGCTGCCGCTACTGACAGAAATTCTCACAGACTCAACGTTTCCACAGATGGAATTTGAGGGCAAAGTTCGCAAACTTTTCGCTTCGGAGAGCATGAAACGTGAGACAGTGCAGTATCAGTCGTCGTTTTTAATAAAACAACTTATATTTGGTGACCATCATCCGGCAGTGACGTCTGAAATGCCACTTGAATCATTGAAATCTCTTACACGAAGTGAAGTTAAGGCATTATATGACAGCATAATACGTAATTCACGACCGGAAATATTCGTTGCGGGCAAGATTACGGCAGACGTAATGAGGCTATTTGAAAAAGAGTTTTCAAAATTGCCGTCAGGGGAGCCTTTCCCATTGCGGAAAGTGTTGATGGATAAGAGTTTAGATGGCAAAATGGCTACTAAAGTCATGCCGGAGCAGGTGCAGTGTTCGCTTGATATGGTCATTCCTGCGGCAGATGCCGGAACGGAAGACTATAAGTATCTGAAAATAGCGGTAGTTGCACTTGGAGGCTATTTCGGTAGCCGTCTTAGCCGCGTAATCCGTGAAGACAGGGGTCTTACCTACGGCATCCACGCAGTGCTGAAGGGTACAGCGGAAGGAGGAGTCATTTCCATCACGAGCCAGTGTGCCGGTGATAATGTAGAAGCAGTTGTAGCCGAGGTTAAGCATCAAATGGAGCTGATGAAGTCGGAGCCGCTACCAGACACGGAACTTGCTGCAGTTAGGAGGTATTATCTTTCCGCCCTGTCCGGGACATCGGAGGAGCTTTTCGCAACTGAGGACTATTATGCAGCATGCTATAAGAATGGATTGAGGTATGATAATTTCGATGAAATGTATCGCACAGTGAAGGCTATATCATCGGAAAAGATTATGGAGATGGCGCAGCGGTATTTCTCTGTGGGACAGATGTTTGTGGGAGTGGCAGGAAACTTTGTTCAGTGAATGGAGAGCAAGCGTTGAGCGTTTATCGTTGAGTGTTTAGTGATGTTGGGGAGAGCAAGCGTTGAGCGTTTAAGGTTTATCGTTTAGTGATAGCATAAGACGTGACTCTCCGAGCCACGAGGTAGGATGATTGACTATGACCAGGCGTCGTCGCTTCGCTCCTTGCCTGGTCTTAAGCATGACAGCATGCT
>JBJECS010000223.1:0-9378 GCA_051871335.1 Muribaculaceae bacterium
GAGTTTCAAATAGGGTTTCAAATTCATCCCAAAGCTTGCCGTTTTTCTTGAAAAAACATTCATCAATGTTAGCGGATAAAGTAATTCTTGGGTCGAGTTGCTTAAGGTAATATGGTATACCACCCATTATCATGTAAATCTGTGCAATGTCGTATCGTTCCAGCTCAAATCCCTGTTTGATAAGGTATTCTTCGGTTTCATTGAGTGTGAAAGGCTTGAGAAATATTTTGCTTCCTGCTCTATTGTAAAGCCCGCCTTTGTGTTTAAAGAATTTGTTTGTTATCCAGTTTGTAGCACTTCCGCACACAATCATCATTATGTCTCCACGTGCGCTTGCCCAGCCATTCCAAAACCATTCGAGAGCAGCGAGAAAGTTGCTACCCTTAGTGTCAAACCAAGGGAGCTCATCAAAAAACAATACTTTTTTTTCTGTGCCATTACTCTTAATCAGGCATTGTTTAAGTGCATCGAATGCTTCGAGCCAAGTGTCAAATTTTATATTGTCCGTCGTTCTGAAATAATCTTTTAATGCTAAACTGAAAGTATCGAGCTGCATTTTCATTTTCTGGTGATAAAGCCCCGTGACTTTAAACGTAAATCCAGTATCTGCAAAAGCACGATTTATGAGAAATGTCTTTCCCACGCGGCGACGTCCATATACAACCACCATTTCAGACTCGTCTGAATTTTGTAGTCTGACCAGTTCTTTTAGCTCTTGTTTTCTTCCTACAATCTGTGCCATAATAGTATTTATTTTAGCCACAAAGTTAATGTTTTTTTGTCAATAAAACAAACGATGTGGGTCGGAAAGTGGGGTAAAAAGGTGAGATTCCGACCACTATCGATTGTGTTGATGGGTGTTTGGTGGAGGTTTTGTTATTTTTGCTGTGATTTTAAATGTGTTTAAATAGTTGATATATAATGGAATATGCGTTATGTGTGGTGGTTTCTTGTTAAAATAGTTTATTTACAAACGATGTGGGTCGGAAAGTGGGGTAAAAAGGTGAGATTCCGACCACTATCGATTTGTTGATTGCTGTTGCACGTGCGAGTTGTGTGGTATGATGGGGCTTGTGTAGCGTGATGTTTTGGTGGCGTTTGCTGATAGTGGAAAAAATTTTGGCAATAATATACCAGTTGGCACAAAATCTTTTTGGTGTATTGCAGTTAACCTTTTATACTCATTCACACTTTCCCCCTCTCTATTATCTTTTCACTATTCTCTACCCTTGAGAGTGACGAGCGTTGAGTGGAGAGTAATCGGAGAATGTGGGAAGACTCGGGAGAAAGGCGGGTTGAAGAATGGAGAAAAATGTTAAAATTTTTGGATGAATGGGGATTTTGGGTTAAATTCGCAGAAAAAAGAAGATAGAAATGGAACTGAAGGATATATTGGATGAGGCTGTGTGCAGGATAAATAGGCGAGAGTTTATAGATGCTGACCCGGTGCAGTTTCCTCATAGGTTTACGGATAAGTGGGATGTGGAAATTGTGTCGCTACTTATTTCAACTATAGCATGGGGTAAACGCCAGATGATTTTGCGAGATGGAAACAGGCTGCTTGAAATGCTTGAGAATGAGCCTTATAGGTTTGTGTGTGATGGGGATATTGAAGGCATCGACGGCGAGCGTAATGTTCACCGGACTTTTTTCGGGCGTGACTTGAAGTATTTTTTGTATGGTCTTCGGGCGCTATACGGGAGGTATGCGAGTCTGGAGGATTTTGCGGTGGCAGTTGGAGCAAACCGTGATGAGTTTCCGGCGTGGAGGCTTGTGGAATGTATGTCTGCGGTGTTTGCAGATGGTAATGTGGGGCGTTTCCGTAGCGTCCGCTGCCTTCCTGGAAATCTGAAAAGTACTCCGCTGAAGCGTATAAATATGGCGTTGAGATGGCTTGTGAGGGATGATGGGATTGTTGATTTGGGTGTTTGGAGTGCGATAAAGCCGAGTCAGCTGTATATACCGCTTGATGTGCATGTGGGTAATACGTCAAGGCGGTTGGGTCTGATAACACGAAATGCTAATGACCGGAAGTCTGCAGTGGAGATAACGTGTGCGCTGCGCGGGTTTGACGCAGAAGACCCGATAAAGTATGATTTTGCGCTGTTTGGGCTTGGAGTGGAAAACTGGGAGCAGTTAGACAGAGAATAGAGCATAGTGTGCTTTTGAAATGAGATAAAAAAAGACGAGTGTCAATACTCGTCTTCGTTGAAGAAAAAGTCTTCTTTAGAGGGATAGTCAGGCCAAAGCTCTTCAATAGATTCGTAAGCTTCGCCTTCATCTTCGAGTTCCTGAAGGTTTTCAATAACTTCCATAGGAGCTCCGGAACGCATGGCGTAGTCGATGAGTTCATCGCGAGTAGCAGGCCAAGGAGCGTCCTCAAGTTTTGATGCTAATTCAAGTGTCCAGTACATAATATAGTCTTATTATATATGTGGTAATATTAGTAAATGTAAAAAGTGGTGCAAAATTACAGAATGTAAGTCATATTAGCAATGTTTATCCCAAAATATTTCGTTATTTTTTGCGATAAAATTGTTAAATCGTGCTAAAACGAAGAAATAGTCGCTAAGACGGTTTATAAAACGAGTTACATCGGTGTGAATTTTAGCAATTTTGGCGAGAGAGATTATGTTTCTCTCAGCGCGCCGGCAGACAGTTCTGCAGACATGAGCCTGTGCAGCCTGAGCATTACCGCCGGGGAGGAGGAAGGCATGGAGGGGAGGAAGTATTTCGTCAAGACGGTCAATTTCAGTCTCGATTTTCTTAATTGCGCTTTCGTCGAGTCCGAAGCAAGGGGCAAGGTTGTCGCCATTGTCTGTGGCGAGGTAAGCACCGACGTTGAAAAGCTTGTTTTGGATGAAGAGGAGTATTTCTTTTTGGCTGTTTTCATCGTGGAACATTGCGGCGAGTAACCCGATGTGTGAGTTAAGCTCGTCGATGGTGCCGTAGCTCTCGATTCTGATATCGTCTTTAGGGACACGCTGTCCACAGACGAGAGAGGTTGTCCCTGAATCGCCGGTAAAGGTGTATAGAGGACTTTTTTTCATTGTCTTATTTCGTTAAGGAGTTCGGAGAAATCATCGAAAAAGTGTAGACGTGATAAAACGTCGGGACTTAGGAGATGCTCTGTGACCATTAGCTGAAGCTGTGCCTTGAGCGGGTTGTATAAACCGCGTGCGTTGTCGATGAGAATTGGCTTGTCGATGGCGTAAAAGGTCATGTCAGCCCATACGGACATAAGTTCGTCGAGTGTGCCGAATCCGCCGGCAAGAGTGACGAAGATATCAGCCTCACGCTGCATAATTTTCTTACGGTCGTGAAGCGAGGTGGTGTAAATGGCGGAGTCAAGGCATTTACTTTGCCTTTCTTTTCTGGCTTCCGGGACAACACCGAGGACATTGCCGCCGGCATGCTTTACAGCCTGCGCGGTGACTTCCATAAGTCCGAGTTCAATACCTCCGTAAACGAGAGTGAAATGGTTTCTGCCGATAAACTCGCCTAAATCGCGAGCGTGTGCGGCGTATTCATCGGCGATGGACTCACGAGCGGAGCAGAATACAGCGATATTCATGAATTAGTCTTTTTTAGCTAATATTATAGCAGCGATAACTCCGGGAATATATCCTAAAGCTGTGAGAAACAGAACCATGAGGAATGAGCCACAGCCCTTATCAACAACAGCGAGTGGCGGAAACAATATAATGAGTAGAACTCTCCAAAGTGACATAATGAAAAGTGATTAAGAAAATAATAAAAAGAATTGGACTGCAAAGATAATAACAATTTGGGGAAATTGGAAATAAAAATTTGAGGATATTAGATAAAATTCGTAACTTTGCAGCTTGATACGACGAAACAATCAGGATAAAGACAATAATGGACGAACAAAAATATGAAATAAAGCCAAACGTATTAGACTATGATGACGTAAGGCGATTGGTACCGAAACTTGACGGCCATGAAAAGCTTGTCAACTGGGTGTTGAAATTTCTCAGTGTAGACAAGGTGAATGGTGTGCACTCAAGGAATTGCGACACACCGGGACCGGAGTTTGTAAAACGTCTGCTATTTGATGAGTTTAAGCTTACTCTGAGGATAGATAATGAGGATGTTCTGAACAATTTGCCGGAAGGAGCGTTTGTAACAGTATCCAACCACCCATTTGGCGCGCTTGATGGAATAGCCTTGATACACCTGATAGCATCCCGTCGCCCGGAGTATAAGGTGATGGTAAACATGGTGCTAAATGCGATAACGGCGATGCGTCCTAACTTTATCGCAGTGGATGCGCTGGCATCTAACGACCCGAAGAAGAAAGCGGTGTCGATGCAGGGAATCCGTCAGGTGCTAAAGCAGTTGCGCAGCGGCGCACCTGTGGGATTTTTCCCGGCGGGAGCAGTGAGCAAGATAAACTGGAAGGGCGAGCTAAACGACCGCGAATGGCAGCCAACAGTGACCAGGCTGATACAGCAGGCAAAAGTGCCGGTAATACCGATATTTTTCCATGGGAGCAACTCGTGGTGGTTTAACTTCCTTGGGAAAGTGAGCTGGCAGCTGCGCACGCTTCGGTTGCCGGCGGAGGTGTTCCGCAAGATAGGGACAGAGATGCATATCTCTGTAGGCGAGCCTATCAGTGTTGAAGAACAGCTTCAGCACCAGGGTACAGCAGAAGAATTCGGTCAATACCTAAAGGATAAGACATACGAACTAAGAAGCCGATATGGCAAAAAATAAATTAAGATAATGCAAATAATACAACAATCACAGGAGGTGCTGCAAGCAAAGCAGCGACTTGGCATCGTGGGAAATGCACCTGCGCTGACCGCCGCCATAGTGCGTGCGATACAGGTTGCACCCATAGACATGTCTGTGCTTGTGATTGGCGAAAGCGGGGCAGGCAAGGAGTTTTTCCCGAAAATCATACACGCGTTTTCACCTCGCAAGCATAATAAATATATAGCCGTAAACTGCGGCGCCATCCCAGAGGGTACAATAGACTCAGAGCTGTTCGGACACGAGAAAGGAGCGTTTACGAGTGCAATCTCGGCTCGCAAGGGCTATTTTGAGGAAGCAAACGGCGGCACGATATTCCTTGACGAAGTAGCTGAGCTGCCACTGACAACGCAGGCTCGCCTGCTGCGTGTATTGGAGTCAGGAGAATACATAAAGGTGGGTTCATCTGAGGTTCAAAAGACGAATATCCGTATAGTGGCCGCTACAAACGTGGATATGGCAAAGGCAGTGCGAGAGGGAAAATTCCGCGAAGACCTATATTATCGCCTGTCCGGTGTACAAATCCCGGTTCCGGCACTCAGAGAGCGCGGGAGTGACGTGGTGCTGCTTGCGAGAAAATTTGCAGCAGACTGTGCAGATAAATATAATCTACCGGCGATAAACTTTACCGAGAGTGCTAAGAATGCGCTGATGAGCTATCGCTGGCCCGGCAATGTACGCCAGCTGAAAAACGTGATAGAGCAAGTGGCGATATTCGAGGCAGGGACAGAGGTTACTGAGGAGTCAATCCGACAATATATGCCCATAGTCAGCGAGTCGTTTGCACCGACGGTAATAGGCGGTGACGAAGCCCATAGCTATGCAAATGAGCGCGAGGCACTGTTTAAGATGATATTCCGGCTTCAGCATGAGATAGACGAGCTGAAGCAAATGATAGGAGCCACTCACCCTACATCCGGGATAAAGGCGATAGCAGAACACAGCGAAAGCACAGACACGAGTATTTCGTCGCTGGTGAGGCTAAGGCATAAGGATGATGATTTCACTCCGGCAGAACAGGTAGAAATGCCGATAGACGAGCCGATAGAAAACCCCACCACACTTGAGGATAACGAGCGTGAACTGATAAAACGCGCACTTGAGCGAAACGACGGAAGACGCGGCGCGGCGGCGAAAGAATTAAAGATTTCAGAGCGTACACTATATAGAAAAATAAAGGAATATGGCTTGGAATAAACTACTTAACATCAGGCTGTTATTCACAGCGATAATCATAGCCCTTGGAACACAGGCTTGCAGCATCAGCTATAAATTTAATGGTGCGGCGCTTGACTATACGGTGTATAAGACAGTGCAGGTGAGCAACTTCCCAATCCGAGCAGCGCTGGTGTATCCCCCACTTCAGCAGACGTTTGAGACCGAGCTTGCGGACTATATTACGCGCAACACAAGGCTTAAAACTGTAGATTCCGGCGCAGACATCCAGCTTGAAGGTGAAATAACAGGCTATGCGCTTTCTCCACAAGCTGTCACAGAAGATGCATACGCATCAAAAACACGCCTAACGGTGACAGTCCGCGTAAAATACACCGACAATAAGAATGATAAAAACAATATCGACCAGTCTTTTTCGTCTTACCGCGACTTTGACAGCTCAGAAATGCTGACGGACGTGCAAGACGAGCTGTGCCAACAGATAGCGAAAGAGCTGGTGGACCTGATATTTAACGCTACATTAGGAAACTGGTAATGGACAGGCAGCAAGAGCTACGGGACATATTAAGCGGAAGAAATGACGTGGTGGCGACACTAAACACAGTAGAGTCGCTGCAGCGTGCATATCCATTTTTTACGCTTCCGTCTGCAATAACGCTAAAGGATTATCTGCCGGAGCTTTCAGAAGACGTGAGACAACGGCTGATACGACGGATAGCCCTGTCATCACCAGACCCTACAACACTGTATCAGCTACTGACTCCGGACGGTGAAAATCTCCACCGGTTTTATCCGAAAGAAACGAAAGAGCCAAAGCCTGATACAGAAGATGCCATCACCACTTTCCTTAACACTTATGGCAACAGCGAGCCGGGCGAAGAGGAACTGTTAGAAAAGCTGATTTTCAATCCTGTTCCTGACTATGCGTCGGTACTGGAAGCTCAAGATACCGGCGAGCACACTTCTGAGGCTGGAAGCCAAGATGCACTGATAGATGCATTTATAGAGAAACAGCGTCGTATAGAAGAGTCTCCTGTGCCCCAGCCGGTGATTACAATTCCACCGGAAGAACCTGTAGAGTCCTCGCCGAAAAATCCCGACCCAGACTCGATGCTGAGTGAAAGTTTGGCAAAAATATTCATAAAACAGCACCGATATGACAAGGCATATGAAATTATTTCGCAATTAAGTTTGAATTTTCCAGAAAAAAGTATTTACTTTGCAGACCAATTGCGATTTTTGAAAAAATTGATAATAAATCAACAATATAAAAACTCTAAAAACAAATAAAAATTAACAATGTACACTGCAGTAATAATCATTACAGTACTCATCTCAGTACTCCTAATCCTTGTGGTTCTTGTACAGAAATCAAAGGGCGGAGGTCTTGCATCAAACTTTTCAGGGGCAAACGCAATAATGGGTGTTCGCCGTTCAAATGACTTTATCGAAAAGGCAACATGGACACTTGCAGGCATCGTAGCATTCCTTGCAATTACCTCAGCATTCATTGCTCCAAACGCATCAAATGCAAAAGGTCCACGCACAAGTGTAGAAGAAAAGGTTGTAAGCGGTGTTGAATACAACACCGATGCAGCAGCCCTTCCGGTATCTGCAGAAGAAGCTCCTGTAGAAGCTCCTGTAGAACCTGCTAACTAAACGACAAAGAAGGACAAATATTTTTCAAGAGCCAGCCATAGCGGCAGCTATTGACGGGCGCTAAATAGGGAACCGCGAAAGTGATGAATTTTCTCGGCTCCCATTTGTCGTGTAGTTACAAGAGAGAGGAATGAGTGACAGATGGAGCATAAATTGTGAAAATGTGTTTAGAAATGAGAAGCAAAGATTAAATAGCGTTAAATGCAAGAAAAAAGTTGGATGAAAATTATGTTATAAAACATATTTTGTGTACCTTTGCATCAGTTTTTCATGGTATTAGATTTAAGGTAAGAAGATTATTCGTCGTGATGACGGGTAATTTTTTTTTACCCGTAAGAAAAAAGGCAGCTTTTTTAAGTTGCCTTTTTGGATATGATAAAGATTATTTATATCTTTGTTGAGGATTTTAGGTGAAAATCCGTATTGGATATAGGAATAAATAGTTTAATTTGAGAAAACTCATAAAAATTTGCATAAAAAATGTCTAAAGTAATTATTATCGGTTGCGGTGGCGTAGGCACGGTAGTTGCCCATAAATGCGCCCAAAATCCGGATGTATTCAGTGAAATCGTCATCTGTTCACGAACACTCAAGAAGTGCCAGGCGGTAGTTGAAGCCATAGGTAAGCCTTATGTGTCAGCGGATACTGTAGATGCGGACAGTGTGCCTCAGCTTGTGGAGCTGTTTAAGCGTCATAAACCAGACTTGGTGATAAATGTGGCTCTTCCATATCAGGACCTGACAATCATGGATGCGTGTCTTGAGTGTGGTGTAAACTACCTTGACACAGCGAACTATGAGCCAAAGGATGTGGCTCACTTTGAGTATTCATGGCAGTGGGCATACCGTGAACGGTTTGAGAAAGCTGGACTAACGGCAATTCTGGGCTGCGGTTTTGACCCTGGAGTGACCGGTGTTATGACCGCATACGCTGCAAAGCATCATTTTTCGGCTATGGAATACCTTGACATAGTGGACTGCAATGCAGGCGACCATGGCAAGGCGTTCGCGACAAATTTCAACCCGGAAATAAATATCCGCGAAATCACTCAGAACGGACGTTATTATCAAGACGGGAAGTGGGTTACAACGGGTCCGCTTGAGATACATGCAGAGCTGAACTATCCGAATATCGGTCCACGTGATTCTTATCTGCTGTATCATGAGGAGCTTGAGTCTCTTGTGATAAATTTCCCGACAATCAAGCGCGCACGCTTCTGGATGACGTTTGGCAAGGAGTATCTGACTCACCTGCGTGTAATCCAGAATATCGGTATGGCACGGATTGATGAGGTGGAATACAATGGTGTGAAAATCGTGCCGTTGCAGTTCCTGAAGGCTGTGCTGCCAAATCCTCAAGACTTGGGGGAAAATTATCATGGTGAAACGTCAATCGGCTGCCGCATTTCCGGTCTTGACAAGGAAGGCAAGCCTCTGACATACTATATCTACAATAATTGCAGCCACGAGGCATCATACCGCGAAACGGGTATGCAGGCGGTGAGCTATACTACCGGTGTACCTGCAATGACTGGTGCAATGATGTTCCTCACAGGGAAGTGGGTAAAGCCGGGTGTTCACAATGTGGAGGAGTTTGACCCGGACCCATTTATGGAGCAGCTTATGATTCAGGGCCTTCCATGGCACGAAATCAAGAATTGTGACCTTGAAGTGGATGCAATTAAGTAAGAGTATCTGAAGGACATAAAATGAAAAGAGGGTGTATCAAAATTAAGTTATTTGGTACATCCTTTCTTTATATGTCAC
>JBJECS010000224.1:0-1819 GCA_051871335.1 Muribaculaceae bacterium
TGCCAGCCCTAATTTTTCATCTGCCTTCAAAAAAAGTTTAGCGGACAGTAATAATAAAATTCCCTCTAACTATCGGATATGGCATGACCGAATGTGCGCCACTTATCTGCTATGCTCCATGGTATGAAAACCGAGAGGGCGCATGTGGCAGGGCTGTTGATGGTATGACGTTACGTATTGACTCTGCTGACCCTCAAAACGTACCCGGCGAACTATGGGTAAAAGGAGATAATGTGATGATGGGATATTACCGTAATGATGAAGCAACATCTGCTGTAATGCGAGACGACTGGATGAACACAGGTGACGTGTGTGTACAAGATTCTGACGGCTTCCTTTACATCATAGGACGCTCTAAGTGCATGATTTTAGGTGCTTCTGGGCAGAACATCTATCCTGAAGAAATTGAGTCAAAACTATCTGCTCTTCCCTATGTCGCTGAGTGTCTTGTTGTTCAACGTGATACCCGACTTGTGGCAATCGTATACCCTGATATGGAAAAGATGAAAACAAACCATATCATGCAACATGAGCTGACAAAAATAATGAAGGATAACCTAAATCAGCTTAATGCCGCTATTGCAAGATATGAGCAAATATCAGAGATAGAACTGCGTGAAGTTGAGTTTGAAAAGACTCCTAAAAAATCAATAAAAAGATATTTATATCACTAATCATCTTACTGATTTATAGCCGGTTATATCGTACACACTTCTTTATATAATCATTTCTATCCAAACTGCTGTTCATCAACGACTTCACCAGTTTCGCTGACAGAACGCCAGTGGATGATATTTCTCGCTTCAGTGGAGATTGTGATGCCGCATTTAGTGATTTTTCTGCCATCGGCGGCGTATTGGATAGCATAGTCCTTGCTCTCAATCTGCGCAAGCGCTTCATCGACAGACTTATCTACTTTCAGTTCAAGGACGTAAATGTCGTTTTTTGTCTTTATAACGACGTCTGCGCGACCGATAATGCTCTTAACTTCAGTGTCTATCTTGCTGTTTAGCAAGGAGAAGATAATATACATAAGCATCTTGTAGAAGCCTTCTCGGCTTTGCTTTGACATCCATTCTTTCTTGGTGATGATGTCGTATGGAATGCTGGCGATGTATGCCCGGAGGACTGTTAGTGCCGTAGCTAAGTCTCCACTAACAAGAGAACGAGCCATTTTGGAAATTGAGGCACTGCGGTCAAAACTGTTGCTGTCAATGAGGTAGTTTGTCATGCCATATACCATTCCCTGGCGGACTTCACGATTTGGAAAATGAAGGACAAATTCATCAATATCCTTGTCGTAGGTGTCAATGGATAAGTAACCGCTTTGGTATAGAAGAGGCATAGGGGTATCTGCATTTGCGCATGGCACATTAAACTCTTCCAGCGATACATTTACTCCATCGTAATCAAGTGGGTTGAACTCAGGGAAATGTTTCAGGTGCTCTATGAGCGACGACATAGTGCCAGACTCAAACCAATAATAGTCTGTGGTATTGTTATTTAGCGCTCGTAAGAGACTGAATGGAGCATATATGTCTTCACTTCTACGAGAGAAATGATAACCGTCGTAATTCTTTTTGAGTAGTGCGTATGCCTCCTCAGTGGTGATTTCCAAATTTTCCGCATATTCCTCAACGCAAGGGCGTAGTACGGTGTCAAACTCTGTCTGGGTTATTCCACAGATACCTGAAAATTCATCAAGTATAGAAATCTGGTTAAGATTGTTTAGTTCAGAGAATATGCTGAGCTGCGAGAATTTGGTGACGCCGGTGATGAAGACGAATTTCAGCAGAGCGCCATCCATTTTCACTCGCTG
>JBJECS010000225.1:0-9156 GCA_051871335.1 Muribaculaceae bacterium
GACCCAATGGTGGGTCCCGGAGGAGGGTATCAGGAATTAGACGCGACGTATCAGACAAAGGGTCTGTTTTTGTATGGAGACTATAATTTCTGCCGAGGGAAAAAGGTATGCCCGTTTTTGGGTGTAGGTCTTGGTTATGGTGTAAATAACACACTTGATTTTCCTCGATATGATGTAGACCGCAATACGGCGGTGTTTGCGCCTCGTGCGGGAGTTGAGCTATGGCATTTTTTGCGATTAACGGCGAATATGAATATATCACGAAATTGTTTTCATAACGCTACGCTCTCCGTCGGTTTTGTGCTTGGCGGAAAGTAGTGAGGAGAGAACGATGGGGCGCTATTTTTTGATGTAGATTTTGAGGATTTGGCATTTGACGGTGTAAGGAGTGGCCTGAGTGCGTGGAGGGCGGCTTTTGATGTAGTAGTAAGAGTGCTGTCGGTCCCAAGTACGGAAATAAGCTTGTCTGGTTTCTCCGGCGGGGATGTTTGTGAAGATATTGACTTCACGCTTTGTGAACTGCCTTCCTTTTGTGTCTTGGTAGTCGATAGAGATGGATAATCCGTCGATGTCGTAGTCGAGCCGGTTTATGATAATAATGGTTTCACCGTCGGCATTAAGCGGTTTGTCGTATCCGGTGAGGATGATGCAAGAGTCAGGGAGCTCGGAAATTTCGGTGTAAATAGAGTCGGCAGATTCTGTTTGTGCCTGTATTGGTTTTATTTTGGTGCGAGTGGTCTTGTCGGCAAAAGCTGAGAGAGCGGCAAGAGCGATGAGAATAGAAAAGAGAGCTTTTTTCATGGGGAAAATGGGGGTTAAAGGTGGCAAGGTTCAATCATTGCTTCAGGGACGATAGGGAAAAGCCTCACACAGCCCTCCAGGGCGTTTTCAGAGCTTCTTATTCGTGAGACTGATATACGGAACAGATAAGGGAGCCAACGCCAGAAATCGAGGCGTATTTTGCCTTTTTTGTCGGTCATGGCGATGTGTCCGTTGTCTGTGAGCGTGAGAATGAACTTTTTCAGCTTTTCAGATTTGTCGCCTTGCTTGTCGGTGTAGATGTTAGCTGTGAAGCAGTCGGGCTTGGCGGTAGGGTAAAGCGTTCCGATAAGAGCACCGTCATCGACGTTAATATCGACAGAGTTTACGACTACGATGTTGTATTTGCAGACGAGTCCAGTGGTAGCGGTTTCGTCTCTCTCAATGGCGATTGTAGCGCCGTCCGGCATAAACTGCCAAACGCCTTCGATGGGGGAGAGAGAATTTTCAGCCATACGTGCGGTGACGGTGTCGAAGTCGTATCCGTCGAGCACGTTGAAATCCTGTGCGAAGGTAGTCAAAGAGCATAGAAAGAGCGATAATATGACACCTGCACGAATTATCATATAGTGGCGAATTTATAAGTCAGTCCGAAGCTGAGAATTTCCTTTAGCTGCCAAGTGTGCCAGTTTGAGTCTTCTAGTCGAGGAGTGGAAGAGTCGTATCGAAGGTGGGCGTAAATCTGAGTAGAGAGGTATCTGTTGACTTCAAACGACAGAGTGTGTTCCCAGTCGCCCTGTACGTAGGAGTAGTCAGTGAAGACGTAAAGACGCGAAGTGTAGGTGATGTTGTAAGCCATTTTCCATTTCAGTTTTGCCTCGGCGTTGCTACCGATTTCAGAAGCAGTGTTTTTGTCTTGTTCTATACCGAAGTCGGCTTTGTTCAGCCTGTCGTCGGTGCAGATTTTGAGGTTGTAAGAAATTGGAGAAATAGAAGTGTCGAAAGTAGCGGTTTTCTTGGGGTTAGTACGGCTGTAGCTCATACCGAAACCGATGTTAAGTTCACCCGGAGAAAGGAAAGCGGCTTTGACGTCGTTAGTATTTTTCTTGTAGTTAGTCATCATCTGAGTCTTGAAGAGCAAGGTGACAGAATAGTACCAGTCTTTAGCGGCTCGGAGACCGAATTTGGTGTTAATCTGGAAGAGGTCTTCAGAAATGCTGTAGTTTCGGAGCGAGTCTTCCGGAGCGCTGTTAAGAGCGAGCTTGTATTGAATAGAATTTTCAAACATGATGTTAGGGTGGAAAGCCTGGTTCAGCTTGATGGTGTGAGCCGCCTGGCAGATGATGTTGAGGTTGTTGTTACCGCCCTGGTACCAGTTAGGAGAGTTGTAAGCCTGTGAGAAGTGTAGCGATGTAGTGAAGTCGTTAAGCCAGTTGATACGGTCGATTTTGACAGGCTTAGGCGCGTCTGTGACGGATTCTTTTTTTACGGGTTCTTCCTCAATAACGATAGTAGCCTTTTTAGGGTCGACTTTTGCGTGGTATTCCTTAGGAGGGTCAGGTAGAAGAGCGACGTTGTAAGGAACGATGTCAGGGTTAGCGAACATAGTGCGCTGCCTGAGGAGAGTGACATAGTCAGAGAGGCGTTTCTGCCTGTTAATCCAGTCGAAGTGGCTTGTGTCAGAACGTTTTCCCACGATAATGCTGTCAGTTTCATACTTGAACTTGTCGTAAACGAGGACGCCGAACATACGGGACGGAAATTTCATGTCGTTTACGTTCAGAGTAGTGTCGATAGCGAGTGTGTCAGGAATTTCCGGAGCGTCGTCTGTAGGAAGGAAAAGGTCGTTAATGAGAGTAAAGACAGAGTCAGTAGCCTCAGCTGCGCGAGAAGCGGCAGCAGAGACTACTGATAGAATTAGGAGAAATAATATTTTTTTAGTCATGAGGCTAAATGTCGTAAATAAATTGTTTCAGTGTGCAAATTTATGAAAATTTTACGACATATAGAAATGCGGCTCTTATTTCTTTCTGTGCAGCGTGATAGAATCCTTGTCTTCTCCGGTGCTTTTTATGATGAGAGTGTCGGGGTCAGTTTCGTTGAAGAAATAAGTGAATTTTTCATTGTTTAGTTCTTCGAAAGATTTTTGAGCACCGGCTTGCAATTCACGCTGGAAAGCGAGTTCGGCTGCAGAAATGTCGGTGAGCGTGAGGGTAGCCTCGATTTGCGGGTCGAATTTCAGCTTTTGTAGTCGGGCAGAGGCTTTCTTGGCGTCCATAGTGAAAGAGAGGAGCGAGTCAGCGACTTCGTAAGTGCCTTTGTTAGAAAAGCGAGCAGCGAAAGAGCAGGTGTTTGGGATTTCGCCTTCAGTCAGGACAACGATTTGCACTTTCTGTGCGTCTTTGAAGTCAAATTCCATAGTAACGGCACCGCCATCCTGTTCCATTTTGTCAGAAGCCCATTTACCGATGAAAGAGTCTTGAGCGAAAGCGAGGAGAGCGAAAGTAGCGAAAAGAGTCGTAAAAAGAAGTTTTTTCATTTTTATATCCCTGGTGTGTGTCGGGCGCAACTTTTGTTTTATTATTGGAATGGAGGGATTATTTAGAATCGAGTTCGTCGATTATTTGCTTGAGGTCATTTCCAGCGGTAGTAAGCCTTGAGCGACATTCTTTGATAATCTCAGCAGCGCGTCGAGTCATGTCGGCGAGTGCGTCGATGTCGCAGTTTTTGCTTTTCATTGCTTCGAGGATAGATTCGAGTTCAGCGATAGCCTCAGCGTATTTGAGTTTTGCAACGGGTTTCATAAAGAGTTTTAAAGAGTTTTAGAATTAATAGAGCCGTCGGCAAAGCGAGTGGTGATAGTGTCACCCTTTTTAATGTCGGCAGCGTTTTTAATGATTTTATTACCGATGGTAGTGATAGTGTAACCACGCTCGAGGACAGCCTGAGGAGATAGTGCGGCGACGAGTTGCTCTAAAGCGTCGAGCCTGTGAGAAGCAAAATCGATGGCGTTTTCAGCGGCGGTTGCAAGTTCAGCAGCCTTGGCGTCGAGAGCCGCCGTTTCCGGTGCGATGCGCGAGGATGATGTAGCGGATAGCGAGATGGCGGCGTTGTTGAGATAATTTTCAGAGCGCAAAAGCGCGGCTTTAGCGATTTCCGGGAGCTGTCCTTCGATAGTGGCGAGAGAACGGTCGTTTTCAGCGAGGAGAGAAGTGACAGTGGCGAAAATAGAGTTACCGATATTCTGTAGCTGTTCGAGGAGCCCAGTGGCGCGGTTTATGAGCCATTCAGCGGCAGCGGTAGGAGTTTTGACACGCATGGCAGCGACAAAGTCGAGGAGAGTGACGTCGCGCTCGTGTCCGATGCCGATAATAACCGGAAGCGGGAACTGTGCTACGCTTGCAGCGAGGTCGTAGTCCTCAAAGCAAGCGAGGTCGTCGGTAGCACCGCCACCACGAATAATCACGACGGCATCGTAAAGGTCCGGAGTGTCGGCGATTTCGCAGAGAGCGGCGATAATGCTTTTAGGAGCGGTGTTTCCCTGCATGGTAGCCGGGAAGAGACGGGTGTAAAATTTTATTTTTGCAGAGTTACCGTGAAGTTGGTTCATGAAGTCGCCGTATCCGGCGGCGCTTTCAGCAGAAATGACAGCGATGCGTAGCACCGGGTCGATGAAACCGAGAGTTCGGTTTAAGTCAATAATGCCTTCCTGTGTGAGCCTTGCGATAGCTTCTTGCCTGCGACGTATAGCGTCACCAAGAGTGAAAGCAGGGTCAATGTCGTCGATAACGAGAAGCAATCCGAAAACGGGGTGGAAAGAGACGGAGACGCGGACAAGAACTTTCATGCCGGTGGCGAGCCGCTGCCCGGTTGCGAGAGTGAACTTAGCGTCGATGTCGTAAAGATTATTTGACCAGATAGCAGCCCTTGCGCGCGCGACGGTGTTACCGGAGTCGTCTTTCTGAATCAACTCCATGTAGCAGTGACGTTTTCTGCTCAGGTCGCTGGTCTCAGCAGTGACCCACAGCCCGGCGGTGGCATCGTTTTGAACGAAGTCACGAATAATTTCGTTGAGCTCGAGGAGCGTCAATGCGCTGTCAGGGTTGTTAGCCATTACTGTTTGTCGAGAAGTTTCATTTTATTTCCGTCCCAGACATATCTGATGGTTGAAAAAAGCAAAGGAGACACTTTATTGTAGTCGTCTTGCGGCATGAAGTCGGCGAAGGAAGCGGAGAGAGTTAGAATTTTGCTGTCGGCATCGTAAACGTATTTCGCCATGACAAAAGGGACAAGCTGCTTAGCTGCGTTGAGCTCGGCTTTACCACCTTTTACCCAGTCTTTGAGCGAAGGCTCTTTGAAAGCCTTATTATCCAGCTTAATCCAGTCTACGGAATAAAAAGATATAGCTCCGTCGATAGCGGGAGTGGCGATGTTTCGGATAAAAATGATAATAGAGTCTCCCTTAGTAGCTTCTACGGCAATTTGTGCTGTGGAGAGGCTGTCGGCAGTTTCCTGGATTAGAATACTGTTGTCAGAAAGGCTGAGGATTCGCGAGCCGTCGTAAAGCTTGTTGCGGATGATTTTTTGAGAGCCGCTCTTAAAGTAGTCTACAAAGTCTTGCCGCATCATTTGCTGAGCGTATGGAATAATGTCCGCAGGAGCACTGTAAAAAGCAGACTCCGCAGCGGTCTGCGCCAATGCAGCCAGTGTGCAGAAGATGGAAAAAAAGAAAAACAGAGCCTTTTTCATGATTTATGCTATTTCTTTTTAGATTTTTTCTTTTTTTTGCGAGTGAACAGAACGTCGTCGAAATCGGCAAACTCATCCTTTCCGAAGAAAGCGTCCCGGCTTTTGTTTTTCTTGCCGGAAGAGCGTTCCTCGTCTTTTTGTGGGCGTTCCTTTTTTCCTGATGACTTGAACTCGTCTTTTTTGCCGCGAGATTTTCTGCCGGCAGCCTTAGCGTAGTCCTTACCTTCCTTAGCGACTTCGCAGAAAATGCGCTTGCCGAAAAATTCAGCGCCGGTGATACCATTTACAACTCGCCGAGCATCAGCAGTTTTGACATCGAAAAGAGAGTAAGCGGGGAGGAGGTCAATTCGCCCGACATCTACACGAGCACCTTCTACCCAAGTGTTTAGCAGCTCGATGAGGTTTGATGCGTAAAATCCGTCGCCCTTACCCATGTTTATGTAAATACGCGCCATACCCTTATCGGCGGTACGTCGGTCTTTGTCTTTGTCAGCCGAGCGAGGCGGGAGATCCTTGCCATTTTTGTCTTTTCTGTCTTTTTTAGACAGTTTGTCGTCAGGAATATCGATTGCAGGAGCGTCTTTGTAATATTGGAGTAGTCGGTTGAACTCAAGAGCGAGGACACGCTTCACAAGGTCTTCCTGAGTGAGCCATCCGAGCTTTTTAATGATACCGACGGTGTATTTTTCCATCTGCTCATCGTCGACCTCGACGTGCTCAAGACGGTCGGCGAGGTTGTAGAGCTGTTTTTCGATAATGTGCTGAGGCGTAGGGACCTCTTTACGCTCAAACTTTTTGCCGATAATCTTTTCAATCTGCTTGAGGCGACCTTTTTCCTTAGTGTGGATAATGGCGACAGAAGTGCCAGTCTTGCCTGCGCGTCCGGTACGTCCTGAGCGGTGGGTGTAAACGGCAGTGTCTTCCGGCAGCCCATAGTTGATGACGTGTGTAAGGTCGTCAACGTCGAGCCCACGAGCAGCGACGTCAGTAGCGACGAGGATAGAGATGACACGGTCTCGGAACTTTTTCATGACGATGTCTCTCTGCTGCTGCGAGAGGTCGCCATGCAGAGCATCGGCGTTATATCCGTCGTGCATGAGCATATCGGCAATTTCCTGAGTCTCGATGCGAGTGCGGCAGAAAATGATAGCGTAGATGTTAGGGTTGTCGTCGGCAATTCGTTTCAGTGCGAGAGCCTTGTCGCGAGCATGAACGAGGTAATAGACGTGGTTTACGTTAGCGGCGCCTTCGTTTTTGGTACCGATGACGATTTCCACCGGGGAGTTCATGTATTGCTTTGCAATTCCTGCGATTTCCTTAGGCATGGTAGCTGAGAACATGAGCATTTTGCGCTGTGGCGGGACATGGTCCAGAATTTCGTTAATAGAGTCGAGGAAACCCATGTTCAGCATCTCGTCAGCCTCGTCGAGAATGACAGTGTGAACGAGTTCAAGCTTAACGACGCCACGGTTTATGAGGTCGATGAGTCGCCCGGGCGTAGCGACAACAATCTGTACTCCTTTTTTCAGAGCTCTAATTTGGCTTTCAATGCTTGAGCCCCCATAAACGGGAAGGATAGTGACTTCAGGCAAATATTTAGAGAAGTCTCGCATATCGTCGGCAATCTGCAGGCATAGTTCACGAGTAGGAGAAAGGATAAGCGCTTGAGGCTGAGTTATTTCGGCGTTAAGTCTCTGAATGACCGGTAGCCCGAAAGCAGCGGTCTTGCCGGTGCCGGTCTGGGCGAGAGCAACAACGTCGCAATCTTCATTGAGGAGATAAGGGATAACCTGTTCTTGTACAGGCATAGGCATCACAAAGCCCATATCTGCGATAGCATTTAAAAGGGGCGTAGCAACGCCAAGTTGTTCGAAAGTCTTCATTTAGTATATTGTTACTATTGTTTTTACTATGAAAGCGTGTCTCCAGATGGAGAGATGTGTCAGATGTGACTGACAGAGCGGAGCTTGTCCATCAGTGCGAGCATGTCGTCAGGGATGGGAGACTCGAAAAAAAGTTCTTTGCCTGTGACAGGATGCACGAAACCGAGAGTACGAGCATGAAGAGCCTGTCTTGGGCAGATGTCAAAGCAGTTGCGAATGAACTGCTGATACTTAGCGGTGGTAGTACCACGGAGTATTTTGTCTCCACCATATCGGGCGTCGTTGAAAAGAGGATGTCCGATATGCTTCATGTGGACACGAATCTGGTGTGTTCTCCCTGTCTCGAGAACGCATTTGACAGCAGAGCAATATCCGAAAGACTCAATTACTTGGTAGTGAGTAACGGCGTGCTTTCCAATCTCGCTGTCAGGGGGAAAGACGTCCATCTGGAGACGGTCTTTGAGTGAGCGTCCGATGTTTCCCTCAATTCTGCCTTTATCCGGTTCCGGCACGCCCCACACGACGGCAACGTATTCGCGCCGAGTGGTCTTGTTGAAAAACTGCTTGCCGAGATGAGTTTTTGCGTCGGGTGTCTTTGCAACAACGAGTAGCCCGGAAGTATCTTTGTCGATACGGTGAACGAGTCCGAGCCGAGGGTCGCTTACGTCGTATTCAGGATTGTTACGGAAATAATAAGCCAGGGCATTTACGAGAGTTCCGTGGTAATTTCCATGTCCAGGGTGAACGACGAGCCCAGCGGGCTTGTTAACCACGAGTACTTGTTCGTCTTCGTAAACGATGTCAAGCGGAATGTCTTCCTGAATAATCTCGCACTCGTATTTCGGGCGGTCCATGACGATGGAAATCACGTCGAGAGGCTTAACACGGTAGTTGCTTTTCACGGGCTTGCCGTTAGCGAGGATGCAACCGGCGTCTGCAGCCTGCTGAATGCGGTTGCGCGAGGAGCCCTGCATGTGAGCAACGAGGTATTTGTCAACACGCAGCAGGGTCTGTCCTTTATCTACCACAAAACGGAAGTGCTCATAAAGTTCACCAGCGTCGGCAGATTCAAAGCCTTGTATGTCGTCGGAAAGTTCCTGTTCGTCGTCGAAAAAGTCTTCTGCCATACTAATCTGCTAAAAACAAGTCTTTTAGTTCGTCTTCCATTGACAGAGTGTCGGCAGAAGCTTCGTATCCTTTGCCGACCTCGAGAGTGACTGTGGCAGTGACAGGGAGCCGAGTGCCTGGCTTCAGTGGAATGCCGTTGACCTTAGCTCCGAGGACAAGGTCTTTATATTCGCTTTCAACTTCGACAATCCTGATGTTTTTGATGCCGAGCCCTTCAAAAGCCGCCTTGGCAGAACGGGAAGACATGTTTAGGTAGTGTGGGACAGTGACGGTTTTGGGTGTGAAAGCGACGATGGTAAGGTAAACGGTACGTCCGGGTTTTACTTTTGCGTTAGGGTGAGGAGATTGCTCCACGACTGAGCCTGCGGGACGTTTGCTGTCGTATATAGAGTCAGATAGCTCGACGGCGAGCCCAGCGCTACCGAGCAAGTTTTGAGCTTCATTGAAAGTCATGCCTGTGACTTTTGGGACTGTGCTTTCCTCGCCGTGGTGTGTCCAGTGGTCGAGGAAGAAAAGAGCAGCAAGGATAATAATCCACCCGGCAAAAAACATGTATATGAGGTTTGCGATGATAGGGTGGTTTTTGAGGAAAGTTATAACTTTTTTCACGTGATTATCATTTTATTGCACAAAGGTA
>JBJECS010000226.1:0-9149 GCA_051871335.1 Muribaculaceae bacterium
TCACTCGCACTCGCTGTGGCTATCCCCGCTACAATTTCAGCGCAGTCTCTCGTTGTCATCAATGATGATTTCGGTATCCAAAACTACGGCGGACTTCAGGGACTCGCAATCTCTGAAAACGGAAAGTGGCTTTGCGGTACCACACAGGCTTACGCCGGATTCCTCCTTAATATGGAAACTGCTGAAGTTATCTACGACGAACCTATCGATGATTACGGTTGTGAACTGCGTGGCGTTTCAAATGCTGGCAATGCTATCGGTATGAACGGCAATGCTATATCTATCGATGCTACCGGTTACAAATTCGGACTCGAAACTCCTGGATTAGAGCAGTCTATCGCTAACGACATTACTCCAGACGGCTCGCTTATCGTCGGATTTACTTACAATGAAGGATACAGGGAAACTCCCGTTATTTGGGAAGCCAATGGCGCTCTTTGCCACCTCCCTGTGACTACAACCGAAGAAATTGGATTTGAAGTTAATGGTTGCCGTTGCTGTAAGGTCAGCGAAGACGGCTCTGTTATTGTTGGATATCTCGTTGATAACTTCGCTACTTACCCTGTAGTATTCTGGATTAGACAAGACAACGGTTCTTACGCCCTTGACACTACAATCGCTCAAAACTTCTTTGAACCGGGTGACGGAGATAAGCCTTACCTTGTCATTTCTCCTTCTGCAATCAGCAAAAACGGCCGTTATGTCGCTCTGCAGCTTATGGTTAACGACGGTTCTTACACTTACTACAACGGCGTTTACGACCTACAGACTCATGAACTCCACAAAGCTACCGTTCTCGGCGACTTTGAAGGCGCTGCTTACTATCCTTCTGCTATCAGCAACAATGGTGACGTGGTAGGTATGGTTATTTACGGATGGAACCAGCGTATACCTTACGTTTACAGCATTGGAAACGAATATGGCACCACTTTCGCTGACACTTTCACAAGCGATGAATTTTCAGACTTTATCTCCGCTGACATTGCAATCCCTACAAATATCACCGGCGACGGTCGATATGTCATTGGATGGTCTGTCGATTACGAAACTTATGCCTATTACACTTTCATGATTGACTTCTCCACCGGGGCTGTCAGCAAAATCGCCGTTGACCCTTCTGCTGCTGAAGAAGTAGCACGTTACGACGTTTCCGGAAAGATAATATCTAAAAACACTCCGGGCATAAACATCATCCGCATGTCTGATGGTTCTGCACAAAAAGTTTTGGTAAAATAAGTAATTCATTTTCCATTTTAATAGAGCCTTGGTCTCACCTCGCCTCCAGGGCTCTAATATTTTCCCCTCGTCACCACTAACTTTCTTGTATTGTCATACAATGTGACACCAAATAGCTTTATTTCGCCCCCATTTTTCACCTTCAGCTTCTTAGTCAGTTGCTCTGGCGTGAGAATGAAATTTCGGGTGGCAACATTGCATTTAGGATACCTTGCAGCGACACTCTTAATATCTGAAGATGAGAAATTTATCACGTCTATTATCTCATATTCTTTCCCCGGGAAACAATTTACCGACTGCTCGGAAAAATACAAATGAGTGTTAGGATGAAGCTTTTTTAGCCCGAATTTCGTCGACAACAGCCTGAACGGTGCTGCTTTCATTGCCGCTGCACATGGCTCATACAAAACATTTCCCTTCACAGGAGTCCCGTATACTGCACTGGCTGCATTCTCATCACTTTGAGTGAAACAAAACATCCCATTCTCATGCACAACCTTAATGGATGTCTCACCGCCATGCACTTCCTCTATCACAGCCAAAATTTCCTTACACTCGCCGCCGTCTCCCTCCACAGAATAAATCTCCACAGGAGATAAATCTTTGATAGTCTGTGTGATATCCAGCATAGGTGATAGCTTGGCAATTATTCGGGGTGCATGCTTGAGGAGTAGGGAAAGTATGTCGCACAAGTCCGGTGTACAGTCGTGAATGTTATATACTCTGCCTCCATTGCTGTCCCGTCGTGCCGGGTCTATGAATATTACGTCATAGCACTCCGTTGTCCCTTTCAGATATTCCACACTGTCTCCCTTGACAACATGAATATTGGCATATTTGCCAAAATTATATTCCGCCACATCAGCATAAAAAGGCTCCATTTCACACGCTGTCACATCACATTTTCCAAGTGTCGCAAAAGCAATCGTGTCTATTCCCATTCCGCAAGTCATATCCAGAACTTTACATCCGCTCTTCACAAGGGAAACGTGCAACTTCGCCGTTGATAGGCCGCTTGCCTGCTCTACGGATAGGGGAGAGAGCATTACCTGTGGCGCAATCGATTCGCCGTCGTCGCCTATAAACTTGCCCTTAGCCTTTTTTACGCATTCTAAGTGGGTGATTGCAAGGTCAATAGATGAATGACGCTCCGGCTTGTATTTCAGGCGCAGTTTTATCGGGTCTTCATCCGCATGACTTCTGACAAATGAGAAAAACGCCTCATCAATCTGTGCTAATGCCATTTTATTCAGTCGTTTATAGGCGTATTGCTTGTTGTAAACGCTTATTGCTCAGGTAATTGTCTTGCAGCTTGGTCGCGTGCTATCTGTAGTTTGCGCTCCAGCTTCTCTCGCTGAATTGAAAGCTCGCGAGATTGAACTATCGACTGTGCAAAGTCCCATGCATCCGCTATCGAAGCCATTTGAGCCGGTGACAGCTGGATTGTGTGGTTGCGCTTGCCATTAAATGTCAGCTTGCCCATCGATGTCCGGTGTGTCGCTGCAAACTTGCCAACCGTGTCGCATTGAGCCGTCATATAGGTCACTAATTCAGAACCGTCTATGCGGTAATTTGCCTCTCCGTCATAGGGTATCGTAGCTGTTGTGGCACTTCCCCCGTCTGCAGTGATGGTGACTGAGGTATGGCAGATGCTATTGCCTTTCAGGGATGATACCATGTAGAATTGACCAATTTCATCCACTCGAGCCTGTACCCCTGTTGTGTTTACGAAATCCTCCTTAAATGCCACCTTTGCTACGTAATATGGCTCTACAAGTTGCGGATTATTCACGCACTTCATCTTCTCCAGGGCACGAGAGTGTAGGTCTGCATAATACGCCATAAGGCTGTCTGTAGTAGTGATTTCCTTTAGCGTTTCACATTCTACGATTTTCGGGCGCATTGCCAAAGCCTGTTTCCTAACCCCCGTTTCTGATGCGTAACCTCTGTCAAGGCTGTCAAGCAGAGATGTGGCAAGATTTGTGTCTTTTGCGTCGAGTGCCGCTTGTGCTTCGGCAAGAAGGGCTTCCGCGCTTGTCGTTGACTTAGACTTGCCGCAGGATGTAACCAGTGCGGCTGCTATTATTGTTGCTAAAATGCTATTTTTCATTTTGTTATATCGTTATTTGCCTTCGCGTGTTATGTTATATACTCCTTTCACTTCGCCCAATTTCTTGATAAGCTTTGGCAGGGCTTCACTGCTCGTGGAGAGGATGCCGAGTGTACCCATAAATGTGCCACCCAGAGAGTTTATCGCTACACTGCGCAATATGGCGGTCTTAGACTTGTTGATGATAGAGCTCAGTTGCTGTACAACTCCAATATCGTCGCGCCCCGTCACTCGTAATACCACCGATTCCATGCTGCTGTCGGTCCCTTTCCAGCGTACATTTATGATGCGGTAGTCAAATTTGCTCTTTAGGTGCTGAGCATTGGGGCAGTCGTTACGGTGGATTTTTATACTGCCTTCCGATGATACAAATCCAAACACCTCATCACCGAAAATCGGATTGCAGCACTTTGAAAGTGTGTATTTTACACCTTTTACAGTTCCGTCGCCTATCTCAAACACCTCATTGTTTTTCCCGCGTTCTCGTTCTGCGCTCTCATCGTCTTTTTTGATGAGTGTAAACTCCTGGGCTGATACCACTTCCTCCTCTTGTGTTTCACCTTCGGTGAGTGTAGTGTAGGTGTCAATAACCTTGTTTACGTCAAGTGCTTCCTCATAAATGGCTACATAGAAGTCTGTTACGGTCTTATACCCAAGCTTTTTGATCACCTTCATCAGAGGCGCCTCATCCACTTCTATTTTTCGGTTTTTAAACCTGCGCAGAAGCAGTTCCTTCGCATTTTCAGCAGCACGGTATTCTTCTTCTTTTACCGCCTGTCTGATTTTATTCCTTGCCTTAGACGTAACCGCAAACGAGAGCCAGTCGAGCTTTGGCTGCTGGTTGTTAGCGGTCAGGATTTCTACCGTGTCTCCACTTTGCAGAACATAATTCAGCTTCTTGTTTTTCCCGTCTACTTTCGCCCCTGTGCACTTGCAGCCAAGGTTTGAGTGGATATGAAATGCAAAATCTACTATCGTAGACCCAAGTGGAAGTTTATACAGGTCGCCCTTCGGAGTAAATACAAACACTTCCTTTGAGTAAATATCCATCTTGAAATTTCGTATCAGCTCAAACGGTCCTGTCTTTGCCGCCTCCAGGATGTCGCGGATATTGTTCATCCATGCGTCAAGGTTGTTTTCACTCTGGATGCCCTTATACTTCCAGTGCGCTGCAAGACCTTTTTCTGCAATCAAATCCATGCGGCGAGTGCGGATTTGTACTTCAACCCACCGGCTGTCTGCCCCATAGACGGTGATGTGTAGCGACTCATAGCCATTGCTTTTCGGCTTTGTTACCCAATCCTTAAGTCTGTCAAGGTTAGGAAGATACATATCTGTCACGATGGAATATGCAAGCCAGCAGTCTCGCTCCTCCACCTTATGGTCCTCCTCGCAGTCTATGATGATGCGGATGGCGAATAGGTCATAAATCTTGTCTATGTCGTTAGACTGCTTTTGCATCTTGTTCCAGATGGAATAGATTGACTTCGTGCGACCTTTGATGTCAAACTTTAGCCCGGATGCTTGGAGCTTTTCCTTCAGCGGTGCAATGAAATTTGCGATATATTCCTCTCGCTCTGCCTTTTTCTCTGCCAGCTTATGAGCGATGGAGGTATACATCTCCCGGTTTGTATATTTTAGCGACATGTCTTCCAGTTCGCTTTTTATGGCGTAGAGTCCAAGCCTGTGGGCGAGAGGTGCGTACAGGTAGTTTGACTCGTATGCCACGTCTTGTACAAACGATGCATTCGGGTGGTGGTTTATCTTGTGCATCAATACAAGACGGTCTACTATCATGATGATTATCACGCGGATATCATCGGCAAACGTCATCAGTAGACGGCGGAAATTGTCGCTTTCTACGGCTTGCCTGTGGCTGTATAGCGATGTGATTTTTATCAGACCTTTTGCGAGCTTGGCGATGTCTGCTCCCCAGTCTTCTTCAAGCTTTTCTATGCTGATATGATTTGACGCAACTGCAGGGGTGAGCAGTATGGCGAGTATCATATTTCTGTCTGGAGATAGCTTGTCTGCGAGTGTCGTGGATGTGGACATCGCATGCATCAGTGGATTGATGCCATATTTGTCGCGGCGGTAATGTCCCTCATTTATGGCAGTTCTTACGGCGCGGATTGTTCTTCGTACGTCACCCGGCTCTCCAATTTCCCTGGAAAGCTCTATAAGACGGTGAAACATTTCGCGAAATTTCACCTTTTCTTCTTCATAAAAATACGTTTCTGCCATTCTAAAATTCTGTTTATTACAATTAAGTTTCAAAGTTAGATAAAATATTTCATTTCCACTTAATTTTTCTCGATTATTTTCAACATTTTCCATAAAATTAAGATTAAATTTAGATTAGATAAAGTTTTTTTCCTTCCCATTATTGTTAAAAACAAACAAAATTGAAAAAAGTTCGCCCATTTAACATTTATTGACATTTTTTCTTGAAGTATTAAGAAATTAAAGGGTAAATTTGCATATTCTTACATAAAGAATCGATAATCCTTAAAATCTTCACATAATGCGTAAAAATTTTATTCAATTATTCATCGCCGTGACGGCTGTGTTTATGACACAATTTAATTTGTGGGCTGACGATTATCCTAAACAGGAGATGCGTGCCGTTTGGATGTCTACAGTATTCTGTATTGACTGGCCTTCCACTACTGGAACTTCAAGCAGCGTTCAGCAGACTCAAAAAAATGAAATGACTGGTTACTTAGACAAACTTCAGGCTGCTGGTATCAATGCTGTGTTTTTTCAGGTTCGTACCATGTGTGATGCATTTTATAAATCTTCTTACGAACCATGGTCAAGCTATCTTACTGGCTCTCGTGGCTCTGACCCCGGATGGGACCCACTAACATTTGTTGTTGAAGAATGTCATAAAAGAAACATGGAATGTCATGCTTGGGTAAATCCTTATCGTTTCTCCACTGGTAGTAACTGGACTACCACAAATGACAATGCCATGAAAAATAATGGGTGGTTGATTACACATAATGTTGTGGGTAAAGATGCAAATGGAAATCAGACTACAACTCCAACCACTATTATGAATCCTGGTAATGCAAGTGCGAGATGGCGAATTGTCAATATTTGTAAGGAAATTGTAAATAATTACGACATTGATGGACTCGTTTTTGACGACTATTTTTATCCAAATGGAATACCTGAAGACAGTAGCGCTGCTGACTATAGCACTTACACTTCTTCGGGCACCTCACTCTCTTTTGCTGATTGGCGCCGCTCTCAGGTAAACCTGATGGTTAAAAATGTCTATGACATGATTAGATCTTCGTCTAAGCCTTGGATTAGATTTGGTATTTCACCAGCCGGCGCAGCTTGCTCTGATGCAACTGTTGCTGCCAAGCATGGTGTTGAACCGTTATCCCTTTATTGTTCTGCAAGCGACTGGCAGTATAGCCAAATATATTCTGACCCTGTACAGTGGCTTCAAGATGGTACTGTCGATTATATCTCACCACAACTATATTGGATTTCAACTCATGCTACAAATCCATTCGGACCGATGACTAATTGGTGGAGCAAGGTTGCAAGTGGCTTTAATCGCCATCATTTTGCCAGTCACGATCTTTACTTTTTACAAAGCAATAATACTACTGCTAACTGGCAAGAAATAGGCAAACAGCTGCAATATTCCAGAGCATATACTCAAAATGATGCCCCGGGTAGTGTCTATTTTTGTGCCCGTGAAATTACTGGCAAAAAAGTAAGTGGTTTGGGAGATTGGCTTAAAGAATACAAATATCAAAACAAATCCGTACCTCCTGCAATGACTTGGTACACCGCAACCGACCCGGGTAAGATTGCAAGCCTTAGCGTCAGCGGCTCAACTCTTTCTTGCAGCAGTATGAGTGGAGTGAGATACCTCTTCTATGCTATTCCTAACAACGTAAGCCGCAATTCGGCTAAATCAACCAACAGCAACGGACTCAAGGCTGAATATATCGTCGATATGAGCTATACTAACTCCGTCAGCATCTCCGGAAAAACTTCAGGTTACTGGTACGCTGTTGCCCCTTTTGACAGATATGGTAACGAGTGGCAGCTGACTACCCTTAACGAGCCGCTGATTGACCCAGCTCCTGCATCCACTCCTATCTCTCCTGCGACAGGTTCCGCACTCAAACCATCTTCTATCACCTTTACTTTCTCGAAAGTTGACGTTGATAGCTATAAATTACAGATTGCTTCAGACATTAACTTCAGCAATATGCTGTTTAACCAGACTATCTCACCAAATAACACTGCCGACGGTAACTATTCATACACCTACGACGGCAAATCTCTCGCCGACGGCGATTATTATTGGAGAATAGTGACGTCTAAAGAGGGATATAAAGACACAAACAGCAGCATTTTGTATTTCTCAGTAAACAATATTTCTGAGCCTTGCGAAGCCGTAACATTGCTCTCGCCGGCTAATGGCACTGAATTTAATCTTGGAAATATTGAGATGGTTTTTACTGACACTCAGGCTGATAACTATGTGCTGCATGTGGCTATGAATGAGGATTTTACATATATGACTTTCGACTCTTCAAAAGCTCCGGTTACGAATGCTGACGGAAATCTCTATTTCACAGGTCCCGTCTCTGTATTTCCTGATGGTACTTACTACTGGAAAGTCGAGACCTCTCTCGCCGGATATTACAACAACGAGAGTGAAGTCCGCTCCTTTGTCGTAAATCGTCCTACCCTCTCTTCTCCTCAACTCATCTCTCCAGCAAATGGAAACGTATTGACCGAAGATGGAGGCACTTTTACCGCCACTGATGTTGATGCTGATGCTTATAAAATTGAGTTTTCTCTTTACGAGGATTTCAGCACTATCCTTTACAGCAGCACTGATTTTACACCAAAAGGCACTCAGGTATCATTCACTGTCAGCAATATAGGGATGATTAACAATACAAAGCACTATTGGCGAGTAATTGCCTCTAAAGATGGTGGTTATCACGATGGCGTGAGTGAAAAGGGCTATTTCACTGTTGCTTTACCGGGCGCAAAAGTCTCCACTATCTTCTATCCTGAAAATGACTTTACATTTGACTGTACAGACGTAGTAATCTGCGTCAGCAATCCTGCCGGTACTACAACAAAACTGGAAATTGCCGATGACTCAGAATTTAAGAACATTGTATACAGCTCTTACAGTTATACCGTGATAGATGAACTTGGCGCACCGCAATACATTATCCCATACACCAAGTTCTCTACCGGAAAATATTATTTCCGGATGGTGACAAGTCAGGATGGGCTTAAAGACGGTGTCAGCGAAGTCCGTTATTTCAATGTGATAGCAGACGATAGCAATGCAGCTGTGACTATGGAAGATACTGAATATCCGCTTATTACGTCAGGTAGTGGTGGCTATTTTAAGTTTACTAACCTGTGGATTAAGTCTAATGTTTTAGGTAATTTATTTACCAGTGGTAACACACAGGTTAACCGTGACTTCGCTGTAAGAAATATTAACGCTGATGGTGAAGGATACGTTATGGTAACATATAGTTCAGAAAATACTTCCTCAGCAACAAAAAAAATTCTTAAATTTAATGCCGCAACTGGGGAGCAATATTCAGATATGTCTATCTCATTCCCGTCTTCATACACTACAAACGCAGGAGGCTATACACAGCTGAACAATATCATGGTGGATGACAACCAGGAGGTCCTTGTTTCAAACCTCGCATTGACATCTGGTAAATATTTGGTATTTGGTAAGTATAATACTTCAACTGGCGTTGTTTCCAGCATAATAGAAAACTTAACA
>JBJECS010000227.1:0-1795 GCA_051871335.1 Muribaculaceae bacterium
TGTGTTACAGACACCACTTTTCCGCGTGCGCAATAAAAAGACTTCAAAGCGAAGTGCGGGAAAGAAAAAAGGCGAGGTTGCAGAGGATACGTATTATTGCTACAGCGATGAGGAGCGCATAGAAGCGATAGAGCGACTTGGTCAGAATGCCGAAATAACGCGATTTAAAGGTCTTGGAGAAATCTCTCCGGAAGAATTCCGTGGTTTTATAGGTCAGGACATGAGAGCAGACCGTGTGACACTGCGCAAAGACGATGGAGTGGCACAGCTACTGGAGTTTTATATGGGGAAAAATACGTCAGACCGTCAGAACTTTATTATCGACAATCTTGTTATTGAAGATGATACTCAAATCATGCAGCAATGAGCGAAAAGATAGCGATTTTTCCGGGCAGTTTTGACCCGTTTACGATAGGTCATCTATCAGTAGTAGAGCGAGCGTCAGGCTTGTTTGACAGTATAGTGATAGCAATCGGAATTAATGACAAGAAAACGTCGCAAAATACGGTTACAGAACGAATTGAGCAGATTAGCATGGCGGTGTCTCACATAGGAAATGTGAGAGTAACTTCGTATAGCGGTCTGACGGTGGATGTGTGCCGAGAGTATGGAGCGAAGTATATTTTGCGAGGAGTTCGCTCAGTGACGGATTTTGAATATGAGCAGCATATAGCCGACATAAACCGTCGCATATCCGGAATAGAGACTGTAATCCTTTTTACATTGCCGGAGCATTCAGCTGTCAGCTCATCGATAGTAAGAGAGCTTCAAAAGTATGGCTACGATACAAAAGAATTTTTACCATAAAAGCAATATAAATGAAAAAGGTTGTATTATTTTTTGTTATGTGCCTGAGTGTTGCAGAATTGTATGCAGACGAAGATATGCAGGTACGCAAACTGATGATGGCAGAGAGAATCATCGAGAATTTTTATGTTGATACAATAAACTCCGAAAAATTAGTGGAAGAAGGGATTAAGGCGATGCTTAAGACCCTTGACCCACACTCGCTATATTCAGATAAGGCAGAGACAAAGGAGCTTACCACACCGTTGCAAGGAAATTTCAGCGGTATCGGTATCCAGTTTCAGATGCTAAATGATACGCTATATGTAATTCAGACAATAGCAGGCGGACCATGCGAAAAGGTTGGCGTTCGCGCCGGAGATAAAATAATATCAGCCGGAGATTCAATTATTTCCGGTGTTAAGCGACCGAACTCATCGGTGATGGGTATTCTGCGTGGACCTAAGGGAACGACGGTGGATATTAGCGTGTTGCGTAGAGGGGAGCGAGAGCCGATAGTTTTCCGAATTACTCGTGATGATATTCCTCTGTATAGTATTGATGCGACATATATGGTGAATAAGACTACGGGTTATATCCGCATCACTCGCTTTGCCGAGGAGACAGGGAACGAGTTCCGCAAGGCACTGCTTGAGCTGAAAAAGAAAGGTATGAAAGACCTAATCCTTGACCTTGAGGATAATGGAGGAGGATACCTTGGCAGCGCGGTGCAGGTGGCGAGCGAGTTTCTCGACTATGGAGACATTGTAGTATCTACAAAGGATACCCGAAATGGAGCAAATACAGATTTCCCGGTGGAGACAAAGGGAATTTTCCGAGAGGGGAAGGTAGTAGTGATGGTGAACCAGTATTCAGCATCAGCGTCAGAAATTCTCTCCGGAGCCCTTCAAGACCATGACCGAGGAGTGATAGTAGGTCGCAGAACGTTTGGCAAGGGTCTTGTGCAGCGTCCATTCCCATTCCAGACGGGACAATGATACGTCTAACA
>JBJECS010000228.1:0-9081 GCA_051871335.1 Muribaculaceae bacterium
ACACATACGAACAAGAGGAATCTAACGGAACTACATACGATTGCACTTTAGTGGCTTGTGCTCATCTAAGTGTACAATCAGGTTATCAATTTAATAACGTCGGAGTAGTAGGCCATGCCGAAACCGTTTCCGGCGGCGGTAGCCACAACGCAAACGAGAGCGAGGAAACCAAATTGGCTTCCATATCATACACCCTTCAGGAATCAGGCGACGATGACGCTATCTCCGTTGACGTGTATAACTATGGCGCTTACTCGCCTATCTTCCGCACTGTTGCAGGACAGACCTCAGGTCCGTACGAAGGTGAAGTAAGAACCAAATATCTCGACCGCGAAGAAGTTATCATGGAAGCAACCATGCAGATTGAAGTGCCGGAAATAGACGTTGTAGAACCTATGGCGCTCAATGTTCCGACAGGTCAACCTGCAAACTTCCGCCTCAAACTCTCCAACAAGTCTGAAATTGACGAAGACGTTTATTACAAGCTCCTCGTGATTGACGAAACCAATCCTAACGGCGCTAAAATCTCTATCGACGGTCAAGTTCTCACGGAAAACCGTCTCATCAAAATACCGGGCGGACAGACTGTTGAAAAAGCTCTCCAGCTCACTCAGACAAACCTCGGTATTCTGGACTACGACAGCATTGGTGTTGTTCTCGCTTCTCAGTCACAGTACGACCCAACAAGCATTTGGGACCAAATTGCAGACACCGTTTATATCTCTGCTCGTTTCGTTCCTTCTTCTTCTACTGTGGCTATGAAACTGGACCACACCACTCTTAACACTATGCTCGGCGACGACGCTGTCCTGAACATCTCTTTCAGCCAGTTCGACCGCAACTACAACAACCTCAAAGCATTCCGTCTCCAGTACTTGGCACAAGGCGACCTCAGCTGGACTACTTTACACGAATACGTCCTCAATGAGGCAGACAAGACCGAAAACAACGAGTACTTGCCTGAATCCGCTACTGTTAGCTATAAGTTCACCATGAAGGACTTTGCGGATGGCGTTTACACATTCCGCGTCCTCTCTGTGGCTACTTATGGCAATGAGGAAGTTTACAACCAGAGCGAGGAAATCACCGTTACTAAGGATATGGAACGTCCTCAGCCACTCGGATTGCCACAACCTACCGACGGTATACTCAACGCCGGCGACGAAATCAGCATCCAGTATAACGAGGACATCCAGAAAGGTATGCTTACCAATATGGCTAACTTCCGTGTTACCGGAATCCTCAACGGCGCCGCTGTTCAGCACGACGTCGCTCTCGACATGGCTACATCTGAAAGCTCTGCCACTACCGAAGCCGACATCATGCTTAACAATCACGACTTCAGCATCGACGCTTGGATTAACGTATCCGGTGAAGGCAACATCATTTCTCACGGCAACGGAACTTCTAAGCTCGAACTCGGCACTGACGCTCAGGGACATCTCACTGTCCGCATCGGAAGCTCAACTTACACTTCTACCAACGTTATGCCGAAGAACAAGTGGATTTACCTCACCACAAGCTACAAGGCCGGCGCTCAGCCAATCCTCAACGCTGCTTGTGCTTTCGACACCAGCAACGTAACCCTCTTCGACGACACTCCTGTCATCGCTTACGAGGGACTCGGTAAGCTCCAAATAGGCAGCAGCTCTGCACAGGGCGCTATACACGAACTCACCCTCTGGGACGAAGCTCACGATGCTACTGTGGCTCTGCTGAACAAGAACAAGACCAAAAAGCCTTCTACTCCTCACCTTATCGGTTACTGGAAGATGAACGAGGGTGAAGGTACTCTCATCACTGACTACGCTCGCAATCGTCACATGAAGATGACTGCTGAAACTTGGAAGATTGACAACGACAACAAGGCTATCGACCTCGACGGTACTTCTCACCTCGACATCAAGACTGCCGCTATCGCTCCTCTCGCCTCAGACAACTGCGCTATCGAACTCTGGATGCGTGCTGCTGAGCAGACAGGCGAAGCTGAACTCTTCCAAAGCGGAGAAGTTGAGCTCTGGATTGACGGCAATGGTAAGCTTCAGCTCTCTTCTCTCGGCAATGACTACGCCGCTTCTCAGGCTTCTCTGCTCGACAACGCTTGGCACCACGTCGCTCTTAACGTCCTCCGAACCGGTCATGTATCTGTTTACGTCGACGGTAAACGCACGCTCTCTACAAGCGCTTATAACATCGGACAGACCGCTTCAGACCGACTTATCATTGGCGCGCGCCGCTCACAAGGCTCCGAAACTATGTATTCTTACGACCGCATGCTGAAGGGCTCTGTTGATGAAGTCAGAATTTGGAACGCTACTCTCACCGCCGACCTCCTAAAAGAACGCCGCAAGACAAGGCTCTCTGGCGATGAAGGAGGACTTGTAGCTTACTATCCGTTTGAAACTAAGGTTCTAAACAGTGAAAACCAGATTGTGACTGAAGGCTCTGCTAAAGACCTCATGAACGACGAAAACATCGCCATTTATGAGTCCGGCTCAGGATTTGCTTACACCGACGAGGCTCCTGCTATACGTGCCGCTCAGACTGAGACTAACGTCAACTTCTCTTTCACTGCAAGCGACAACAAAGTGGTGCTTGATATCAAGGAAAATGCCGCCGACATCGAAGGCTGCACTCTCCACTTTACCGCCCTGTCTATTCTCGACCTTAACGGTAACCGCTCTCTCCCTGTCAGCTGGACTGCTTTCGTAAACTGCAACGAACTCACTTGGGACACTCCGTCTATCAGCTTCAAAAAGCGTGTTGGCGAATCTGACTCTTTCGATGCTTCGTTCACTAACAACGGCGGTACTCAGCAGATTTGGACTCTCAGCGGTCTTCCTACATGGCTCACTGCAAGCATGGAAGACGGTGCCGCTGAACCTCTGACTACTATTACTATCAGATTTGACATCGCACAGGGTGTTGCTATCGGTACTTACGAGGAAACAGTATATCTGACCGGTAACGACGACATTGCGTCTCCGCTTACTATCAGACTAAACGTCACCGGAGACGTTCCTGAATGGACTGTTAACTCTGCCGACTTTGAGAACTCTATGAACCTCATCGGTACGCTCTCTTTCCTCGGACAGCCTACAAACGACCCTGAAGACATCGTCGCTGTATTTATCGACGGTGAATGTCGAGGTGTTACTCACCCCATTTACAACGCTCGATACGACAACTACTTCGTTCTTCTCGACATCTACGGTAACTCAAGTGACGCCAACAAGCCTGTCACGTTCTACGCGTTCGACAATAGCACAGGTACTAAGTATCCGGACCTCAGCACTTCACAGGTTATCACTTTCCGTGACAACCAGCTTTACGGCACTTTCGCCGCTCCGGTTGTGCTGAACGCTACTGACCTCGTAGAACAGTCTCGCAACCTCGTTCAGGGTTGGAACTGGCTCTCTTTCTACGTTCACCCGGATGATATGGCTGTAGAAAACATCTTCAGCCCGATTGCTGGCTTCACAGACGTTGTTAAGAGTCAGTCAGACTTCGGTACTTTCGAGAATGGCACATTCTTCGGCAATTCTTTCGATACCGACAACACTTCTATGTACAAGGTTCGCATGACTGCTCCACAAACACTCAACGTAATCGGTAAGCGACTCACTCAAGAGCAGCGCACTATCACATTACAGCCGGGTTGGAACTGGGTGGCTTACAACTCTATGCAGACCGCAAGCGTTGCTGACGCTCTCGCCGGCATGGACCCTCAGAGCGGTGATATTATCAAGGCTCAGCAAGGCTTCGCAATGTACGACGGATATGAATGGAATGGTTCTCTCAAGTCTCTCTCTCCGGGACAGGGCTACATGATTCAGAGCTCTACTTCCGAAAACAGAACTTTTGAATACCCCGCTCAGTCTGCCGCTCCTGCATCTTCCATCTCTTCTATGGCTTACAAGGCTTCTGCCACTGAAGAATGGTCTGGAGTATTCGAGCCGATTGACTACCACAAGTATCCTGGAAACATGTGTATCGTAGCTTATATCACATTTGATGGCGCTTCTACCATCGGAACCGAAGTTGGTGTATTCGACGACAGCGAATGTCGTACTGTCGAAATCACTAACTATGAAAGTTACGCTTACTTAACTGTGCCGGGCGAAGAAAAGACCCCTCTCTTCTTCAAGCTTGCTAAGGATGGTGAAATATTCGTTTCTGAAGCTACTGTTACTTACGAGGAAGACGCTCTAATTGGCACTCACAGCACTCCTTTCGTTATCGCTTTCAGCACGCAGTCTCGCATAGATGGCATTTATGCCGACGCTGAAAACTTCGAAAACCAGTGGTTCACCGTTGGTGGTGTTTGCCTCCCGTCTAAGCCTACTGAGATTGGTGTTTACATCCTCCGTACCTTCGACAAGAAGAATCAGACGGTTTCTACTCGTAAAGTAGTCATCACTAAGTAACTCTCATTTCCTCTAAGGCTCTTCGCCTTAGAGGAAATTTATCCCACATTCAGGATATTACATAATCCTGTTTCCCGATTATTGGGAGGGTGTATCAACTCTTTTTAATGCACCCTCCTTCTTTCTGAGATTACTCCCTATATAGAGGCGCGATTTTCCCCGCGCCTCTATTTTTTTTCTTTCTTCACACCGAATTGCCCTCTAAGTTTTGTCATCTCGCAAATTTTCCGTAATTTTGCGCCTATGAAATTCGAATTACAAGCTACAGACATTGCCGGTAGCGCGCGTGCCGGCATTATCACTACAGACCACGGTCAGATTTTGACCCCCATTTTCATGCCCGTCGGCACTGTCGGCTCTGTTAAGGGTGTACACTTCCATGAGCTCCGCGACGACATTAAGGCGCAAATAATCCTCGGTAACACTTACCACCTTTACCTCCGCCCAGGATGCGACATCCTCCGACAGGCGGGAGGACTGCATAAGTTTAACGGATGGGAACAACCTATCCTCACCGACAGCGGGGGGTTCCAGGTTTTCTCCCTCTCCGAAAACCGAAAGCTCACAGACGAAGGCGTCTGGTTCCGTAGTCATATCGACGGCTCTAAGCACCTTTTCACTCCCGAAAACGTCGTTGACACTCAGCGTATCATCGGAGCAGACATCATGATGGCACTCGACGAGTGCACTCCCGGCACCGCCGACCGCTCTTACGCACGTAAGTCGCTCGACCTGACCCTACGATGGCTCGACCGCGGATGGAAACACTATACCGAGACACAAGGACTTTACGGATACTCTCAGGCATACTTCCCTATCGTTCAGGGATGCACATACCCCGACATGAGACGTGAATCTGCACGACACGTCGCTTCTCTCGGCGCCGACGGTAACGCCATTGGAGGTCTCGCCGTTGGTGAGCCCGCTGAAGTAATGTACGAGATGATTGAAGTCGTTAACGACATCCTACCCACCGACCGTCCTCGATACCTAATGGGCGTCGGAACCCCTGCAAACATTCTCGAGGCAATTGACCGTGGCGTTGACATGATGGACTGCGTTATGCCTACCCGTAACGGCAGAAACGGAATGCTTTTCACCGCTAACGGTATCATGAACATGAGAAACAAAAAGTGGGCGGACGATTTCACTCCTATTCAAGATGACGGACCCAGCATCGTCGACCGTATTTACACCAAGGCTTACCTCAGACACCTATTCATCAGCCAGGAGCTCCTCGCCATGCAGATTGCCTCTATTCACAACCTCGCATTCTACCTCTGGCTCGTTGGTGAAGCTCGCAAACACATCATCGCTGGCGACTTCAAGTCTTGGAAGGAAGAAATGCTCATCCGCGTCACTAACAGGCTCTAACCCTCACTTTCCCGGCTTTTTATCATGAAAAAATTCAACTTTCGAAAGCCTATCAAGACCCTGGATTTCTATATCATTAAGAAATTTCTCGGAACATATATTTTCGCCATTATCCTCATTCTGGCGATTACCATCATGTTTGACGTTAACGAAAAGCTCGACTCGTTTCTCAAAGCTCCGCTCGAAGCCACGATTTTCGACTATTTCCTTAACTTCCTCCCCTATTTCGCCAATCAGTTCTCTCCACTCTTTACGTTTATAGCCGTCATTTTCTTCACCAGCAAAATGGCTGATAACAGCGAAATTATCGCCATTCTATCATCCGGCGTCAGCTACCGCCGATTTATGCGACCTTACCTCCTCTCCGCACTCGTCATCGCCGTATCGTCTTACGTATTAAGCGCATACATCATTCCACCAGCAAACGTAAAACGCATTGAATACACCAACACATACGTCAAAAACAAACGCGTTGATTACGGCTCTAACATCATGCTGCAGGTAGCTCCCGGGCAGATTGCTTACATCAACCGTTACGACAACGGTACAAAAACCGGATATAAATTCTCCCTCGAGTCTTTTGAAGACAAAAAACTCGTCTCTCGACTCACTGCAAACACCATTAAATACGACACTCTACACCTATGGCAAGTGCGCGACTACATGATTCGAGACTTCAAAGGCGACAGAGAATACATCTCAAAAGGTTTCCGACTCGACACAATAATCCCTATCGAGCCGCGTGACTTCCTCATAGCTAAAAACGACCACGAAAAGCTCACAACACCACAGCTTCAGGAATACATCTCTCGACAGAAAGAGCGTGGAGTTGCAAACATCAAGACCTTTGAAATTGAAAATCACCGCCGTTACGCCATGTGCGCCGCAGCTTTCATCCTTACCGTAATCGGAATGTCGCTATCATCTAAGAAAGTAAAAGGCGGAATGGGATTAAACATCGGTATTGGGCTCCTTCTCAGCTTCAGTTACATCCTTTTCATGACCGTCACTTCCACATTCGCCATTTCAGGACTAACCTCTCCTTTCATCGCTATGTGGATTCCCAACTTCATTTACCTAATCATCGCAATTATCCTTTACAGAAAAGCATCTGCAGGATAAACACGCTCAACGCCATCACCACTCTCTATCATCCTATTTTCCACCCGATTATCTATTCTCTGTCCTGATTTCCACCACCATATCGTAGGGACGTGACGTGTCACGTCCGCCTCATCAGGCGAGGATTGCGCCATCCGGCAGGCTCGGAGAGCTTGCTGTCATGCTTAAGACCAGGCGAGGAGCGCAGCGACGACGCCTGGTCCAAACTGACACTGTACTTCGTGGCTCGGAGAGTCACGTTTTATGGTATCAATTCACCGATAAACCTTAAACGCTCAACGCTCGCCACTCTACTCTCTATCCTCTATAAAAAAATGGCGGCACTTTCGTGTCGCCATTCCTTTTATTTAAGAATTATCTTAGCGGATAACCTGCTTTGTTACAGTGTTGCCACGTTTAACGATATAAAGACCGTTCTGTGGGTTTGCTACCTCTACACCCTGGAGATTGTAGTATACTGCTGGTGCATTTTCGCTTGATACGATTGATGCTGCTGATGCTTCACCTACTGTCAGTGTGCCGTTTATTACGTCAAGTGTAAACTTGTAGCCTTCTTCACCATCAGGTGTTGCTGCTATCTTCCATGATGCATCTACGCCTGCCTTTACTGGTGTTACATCACCCTTACTTATTTCTGTGTCATTTACTTGTGGACCATAACGATGGCTGTTTACTGTTGCCCAGTCTTCTGCATTTGCGCCAAGTGCTGATGTAAATGCGAAATAGCCATAGCCGCTACCTAAGGATGACTCTGAAATTCTTACGTTATCGATTTCATACAGACCTGAACCAAGGTTTGTGCATGAGTAACCGAATGTTGGGTTAAATGCTGGACCGGTTACTACTTCTTCACCTACCTTTACACCTGCGATGTGACCCATGATATACATGTTTTCCGGAGTTTCTGGTGCCATGCTATATACCTTACCTGCTTCAAGTGCAAGGTTACCTGTCTGTTCGCCATTTCCGTTGTTGAAGATAATCTGGTTCCAAGTTGCATCTGTGATGACATACTTGTAAAGACCTTCTGCTGTTACGTCTGTTACTTCTACACCTGGCCAGTCTGCATTATTATTGCCTGCTTCACCCCATGCATATGCATATACCTTTTCCCATGATGTGTACTGGTTGTCCCAATATACTGCTACTTCTGGTTCTGGCTCTGATGCTACTGCAAACTGTGCTACTGCACCAAGTACGTTTGCACCTGAGTAGATGACACTTGCAATATTTACTGTGTTTTCGTCAACTTTTTCTACTGAAATACCTAACTGACCTGAAGGTGCTGCTACTTCTGTGAATGAGCTCTTTGCTACTGTTACACCGTCTGATACGCGTACTACGTGGAAATTGCGTGTGTGGGCACCTATGCTGATTGGCATTACGGCATATTCTACACCGGCAAGCGTAAACGTTGCAAGACCTGATGTTGTGAATGCGCCTTCTGCTGCTACACAATAGTTTACTAAGTCTGTTTCTGAACCATCTGCTCCAAGCCACTGTACTTTTGCACCATTGCCACGCTTACGCAGAAGATACATGTTTTCTACTGGAATGCCTTCATCGTATGCTGCCATAAGCGCATCCATTGTTTCATAATATGGATTGGTTACAGTGTTGTTGTCAAGTGCTAATGTAACTTCAACGCCTGATGCATAACCACCAATGTTGTTGTAATTACCCTTAGCTCCGCTTTGGAAATATACGATGCTGACTTTGTTTGTTACTTTTGGTTTTTCTTCTCCGGTTGTTTCATCTGGAACCATCACTGTAAGAGATGCCGGGATGTAGAATACACCACCCTGTTCGCTCATTATGTCACCGATTGCCTGACCCAATACGTCTACACGCATTGCTGAAATGCAGTCATCGCCATCGCCTGCAAAGCTTACCACCGGCTGCTCTACATAGCTATCGCCTTCTTTTGCAAAGATTACGAATTCCTGTGATGTTGCATTTGGGAATGCCTGTGCCTGAGCTATGATATTGCCTGCCTGGTCAAATGTCATACCAAGACCCTTGATATTTTCGCTGGTGATTACGGTTGTCTTTACTCCATCTTCACCAAAGCAGTTGATAGTACCGTCGCCCTTGTCAGCATACCATATTTTTCCGTTTTGTACCACACCATAACGTACATTGCCTGATGCTGTGCACG
>JBJECS010000229.1:0-9059 GCA_051871335.1 Muribaculaceae bacterium
CAGGGGAATGGTCACTGGTTGAAATCCCATAAACGCAAACGAAACACTCAATGGTGCGCTTTGTGTCTCATATTTCAGTTCATAATACCCATTTACGTCTGTTGCGCAATATGCATATATATCATCTTCACCGTCAACCACTTTTACTATCACTCCGGGCAGGGGCACACTGTCGTTGTCACAAACCGTGCCATATACCACATTGTCTGCTTGCGCTCTCAACATGGCTGCCATAAACAGCATTATGATGAATACCCGCATCATTCTAACTCTATCGGATTATAAAACATCCTGCGCTTTGGCAATGGTATCGGCTTCCCATTCGCATCCTTTGGTGCTAATTCTGACGCACCTAACACTGCCGATGGGTCTGACTTGTATTCTGAAAGTGCCTTATTGAAATTCTCGCGTGTCGTTGGTATATAGCCTTTTAAGACCTTTGTTATTGGCGAATTTGCCATCCTGATTGATGTCGCCTCAAACACATGCTCATTCTTGTCATCCTCTATCCTCAAAATCAGTCCCGGCAGACCGTTGAATTTCCACGGACCTTCCATATACGGGATTTCCGGAGCATACCACGCCGTCCAGTTTCGTCCTCTGAATGTCGCTGTCGCCTTTTTGCACTTATATCCGCATACCACATCTGTCCCCTTTACAAAGTTCCATTTTATCGTCGGCGTAGGCTCAGTATATACATAGTAGTCTATAAAGACTCGGTCAAAAACCCTAATGTTTGACTTTTCTTTCAAAATATGACAATGTTCGCTCTTATATTTTCTAAAAATATCATGATATTCGGAATTAGTCACCCTTCCTCCCATCTCAGACACAACTGAATCTATTTGATATTTTCCATATGACCAATATTTACACACGCTCTCTCCTATTTGCAAAATATCATCTTCTACATACCTCGAGTTTGCTATCGGGTCTTCTATCATATGATAATAAATACACTCAAAACCACAGCTATCTACTTTTTCCAGCTTTTCCAGCCGAGCATATTTCTGTTGACCTATTGCACTTATAAGAAAACTAAAAAATAGCAACGATATTGAAACTCTCATTTTCATAAAAAAGTTTTAATAAATTAATATAAAATTGCGCACCAACTAAATTACCACGAATGTTAGTGCGCAATAGATTTTAATAATAGATTAAACCACAGTCTGCTGGATAATTCATTTTATAACTATGGCCTGGGTAGTTCTTTAAAGTCGTCCTGAACAATTGTATAAGGACCTGAGGTTCCGCATAACAACTCATTCAGGTCTTCATAATAACGTTCAGCTTCTTCTCTGCTTGAAAAATAGCTTTCACCCACTGTGGTTGCGGTTTTACCACAACTACTGATAAACGTAACGGTCGCGTATGCTGCACCAATAGACATCAGCAAAAACGCTAAAATTGCAAATCGTTTTTTCATTGTTTTTTTATATTATAAAGTTTTACATGTGTTTTCCATTATCTTACTTTTTTCCAATTATGCGCGCAATAATTAGATTTTGAAGATAATAGTTTTTCAGTACAAATTTATTACTAATTATTTGAATTTACAAGCATATTATAATATTTGTTTTAAAATTTAATAATTATTAACACATTCTACACCTACGGACGTCTCTTTCTCCTAATTGAGAAACTCGCCACTCATCCTTCTCACTCCAGCAGCGGGTCATCTCCCTCACTGCCCGTAGGATATTCCGGCAATTTTTGAGCTGGCTTTTTAGGCATTGGCTTCTGTGGCTGAGCAGCAGGCTTTGTCTTTTGCTCAGGCTTTTGCGGTGCAGGCTGCTTAGTTTGAGGCTGAGACGGCTTCTCTGGCTGTGCTTTCTGTTCAGGCTGTGCTGGCTCATCTGTTTTAACTTCCGGCCTGCCCTGCCCTTCTACATTCTGCACACGCTCGTCAGCATTCTCCTCTGCTTCAACAGCCTCCGGAACAATCTCTGGCTGCACTTCTTCCTGTTCTTCTCCTTCTTCCGGCAGCCCTTCCGAAGGACCGAATATTTCAGGTGGCAACACTTCCTCTTCTGTTGCGATATACATCTGCTCGCGTGCATAATTGAAATATTCCTCAAACGAGCGTCCCTCATTTATCAGTTTCTCAAAGTCTGCCACTGAGATTATCACCGGGCGTACCTGTGGCGGCAGCTGTAGAGTAGTGCTCTGTGCCATCACGCGGCGATAATTATTCAGCTCTGACAGATTTTCAAAGCCCTTTACTATCAGCAAGCCAAGTCTTCCGAAATTCATCAGCTCAAGGTCAAAATCACTCACAACAAACGATGTGAAGTTATGCCGAGCTATCTTAAACAGCAGCTCATTCGCACTCACCGTATCCGTCGGGAACAGCAGCACAAACAGTTGCTTATCCTCCGGATTTAGGCTAAACTCTGCCGCCTCTGTGTTCTCCTTTGCTGTTGAGTCGTTAGACAACCTTATATCCCAAAGCATTCCGCGTGTATTCGTTCCGCCGGTATTCAGCTTCCTGCCCTTGGCAAGTCCGGATAGATAGGCTGTGGCTACAGGGGTCACGTCTGTTTCGGGATATTTCTCCAGCATCGTCTTCAGGCGTTCCTTAAACAGTTCCGGATTATTCTCGGTGACGTATGCCAATGCGTCGATAAACATAAACTTTGGCATCAGCTTGCTCGTCGCATATTGTTCAGACATGAGTGTGTATGCCGCATGAACATCTTCATTTCTGTTTTCGAGATATGCCGCATAAGCCTCTGCATATATCTGCTCCTGACGCTCTTCCATCACCTTCAGGCTCTCGATATAGTTAGGGTCGCGCATCGCTATCCCGTATGGAGAATCCGGGAACTCTGTCACTATCATCTGACGATACCTGTTTGCAACCTGCTTTTGACCCTTTCGCATAAACATCAGGTATAGATTATAATACACGTCAAGGCGATAATTATTTTCCGGATAGCGAACCATCAGCCTGTCAAATTCCGCCATCGCAGCATCATAGTCCTCCAATTTGTCTTTCAATATTACACCCATATTGAACAGACCTTCCTGTATCACTTCGTTCGACGTTGCTCGTTCCTCATCTGTCGACGGGATCTGCTTCAGATAGTATTCCGGGAAGTGTGGGTCTTGTTCTTTTTCTGCCTTTTCCTTGGCGGCCTTCTCGTCTTCCGGAGTCATTGCCGTTGTGTCGTTTTCTGCAGTCAATTCTTCACTGTCACTTTCCTCGTCTTCTTTTTCCGAGTCTGAATTGAAGTCGTTAAAGTCAAACGACGCCTTGTTTCTCCTTCGCCAGTTATCCTCCAGCTTTCGGCTGCCCCACCGCTTCTGGAACTCTGTCTTTCCTGCATTTCTCGTTGCGGAATTATAGAAATACCAAGATTTGTCGGTGTTTAGCGTAAACTGTGTCGGTGCATTGCTTCCATTGTCTTTCAGTCCTGTTCCTTCTGCCGCGCGCTCCGCAAGATAGCTTTCTCGCTTTGCCTCTTCTTCTGCCTCTTTTTCTTTCTTTTTCAGCTCTTCTATTATGCGGAGGATTACGTCCATCTTTTGAACGTCATCCAGCATCGACAGTTTCAGCAGCGAGTCTTGTAGCTCCACGTTCTGTGAATAAACAGCAAGCTCATCCAGCACGTCCGACCGTTTTTTCAGCACTTTATAGTTTGGATAGTTTTCGGGCAGAAGTGGGATTGCCTCCGCATAGCATGGCTGCGCCTTGTCGTATTTGTGCATCTCGAAATACAGCCCGCCAAGTGTTATTTGAGAGATTGCCTTGTCTATACCGTTGCGAGTACTTTTCTCTGCAGCAAGCTCATAATATTTCACTGCCTCTATCGTATCCTGGCGCGACAAGTACAGATTGCCTATCGCATAATATATCTGGTCAAGGTATTCGCGGTTTCGCGCATAGCGTGTCATGCGTTTCAGCGCATCCACTTCTTTTTTGATGTCCTGACCGTCATACACTTCACTCTGCTTTATCCTCGCGTTGAATTTCGTGCGGTAAGACGCTCCGCCCCATTTCCCCGCGTCGCCATACGCCTTGTACGCTTCCGCCTTCCTGTCAAGTCTTGTCAAGACCTGACCGAGAAGGAAGTTAAGCCTTGTCTTTTGAGCTCCTTTGCTGTATGAGATGGCTGCTCGCAAATAGTCCACTGCCTGCTCATACTTGTTGCTGCGCACAAGGAAGTCGGCATACGTCACATTGTACAGAAATTTCAGGTTTTTGCTTGTCAGCTCATCCTGTTTTATGCGGGTTATTATCACTTCCGTCTCATATAGCCAGTCCATTGAGCAGTAGCTCCGTGCCTGCCATAGTTTTGCCTCGGTAACTGTCTGTGGTAGCCATGTGAAGTGCTTCGATGTGTAGAAAAACGTTGATGCCGCTCCAAGGAAGTCTCCGTTCATAAACTGCGAACGTCCCATCATCAGCCACGCATTGTGCAGAAATGGATTATATTCCTCGCGCTTCATCCACTCCTGATATTTCGGGTCGCTCTTCTTACCCGATTTTTTCTTTGGCTTCTTTTTTATCGCACGCAGCTGTATCGCCTTTTGTGCCTTCTCTATCGAGCGTTTGAAGTCGCCCGACGGCTGAGGAGCTTTCTCATTCACCTTTGCCTGTACCGGATGGGTATACACCAGGGCGGTATAGTCGTCTTCATAACTGCGTTCCATCTCGGCAAGGGTCTCTTTGTAGTGGGTATCTCCATTGTAGTAGATATTGTATTTGGTGATGAAAGCCGTATAGTTTCTCGTGGCTGCCGTGTTCTTTTTCTGTGAGTTGCAAGACATCACTGCCCCCATCATGGCTATTGCCATAATGAAATAAAACATTTTTGCCACTATACGTCTTGCTCTCATCTGCTCATTCGTTTTCTGGTGTATAAATCAATACGTTTGCCTTATTCGGGTCAAAAATCCTCCGTGCACCGCGTGTGATGTCTTCAAGCGTCACTGCATGGTAGCGGCGTGATATCTCTTCAGGGTCTTCGCCGTGATACATTGCCATTGTCAGGTTATTTGCTCGCTCCGTAAAGCTCAGCGATGAAAATGTCCGGTCGCTGTCATACCGGTTTATTGCTCGCTGTAGCTCTCGCTCTGTCACGTCTCCTGCCTTAAGCCTGTCAAGTTGCTCATTTATGAGTCGTTCTGCCTCCTCAAAGTCATCATATTCCAGCGTCGCGCTTATCATCACAAAGCCCGGGTCTTCGCTCCCCATGATTGAGGCGTCGGCATTGGAAATAAGGTCGTTGCCTATTTCCAGATTGCGGCGGAAGCGTGACGCTCGCCCTGATGCAAGTATATCTGTCAGCAAATCGCCTATGATATAGTCCTCTGTCTTGTATCCGCCCATCGGATAGGCGATTACGATAAGGTTTAGCGGCACATTTGCTCTAACCACCTCCCGCCTTGGCTCTTTCTGTTCCGGCTCCTGTGGCAAATTTCTCTCCGCCACTTCTCGCCGCGGTATGTCACCAAACCATTTTTCCACAAGCCTCCGCGTATCTTCTAACGTGATATTTCCCGCCACTGTCAGCAGTGCATTGGATGGAGAATAATGTGAATAAAAAAAGCGTTTCTCATCTTCAAGCGTCACTTTCCTTATATGGCTTATCTCCTTCCCTATAGTGGGATATGAATACGGATGAACTTTATATATCATCCGCCTTAGCCGGTGGGTAAGGTCTCCATACGGGCGATTTAGGCACGTCTCTTTAAATTCCTCTGTCACCACGTCACGCTGAACCTCCAGCGACTTTGGCGTAAACGCAAGCGACAGCATTCGGTCGCTCTCAAGACGCAGGGCTACCTCAATATTTTCTGCCGGCAATATATCGTAGAAGTTTGTGAAATCGTTGCTCGTCCACGCATTGTTTATGCCTCCGGCGCGCTCAAGCTCGCGGTCAAAATCCGGAATGTTTTTAGAGCCCCCAAACATCAGATGCTCGAAAAGGTGAGCCATTCCGGTAAGTTCCGGCTCCTCGTCTCGCGCTCCCACGTCATAAAGAACGTTCACCAATACCATCACCGTATCCGGTGAATATTGGTGCACCACTTTTAGGCCGTTATCAAGCGTAAACGTCGTGTAATCGCTCATCCTCTCTCTGATTTACTGGCTTTTATTCTTTTATTACTGCCTTGATAATCTTTATGTCGCTCACTGGGCGGTCATTGCGGTCGGTCTCCGCATTTTCTATCTTTGCCACAACCTCCATTCCGTCTACAACCTCACCAAAAACGGTGTATGCGCCATCAAGGTGGGGTGTGCCGCCTACGCTTGTATATGCCTCACGAGCCTCCGCTGAGATTTTTGCGGGATTTGCCGCTACCTCTTTCATAGTCTGCTCTATCAGCTCGTTTTGCAGTTTTTCAAGACCCGCACGGTCTCTGTTTTTCCGCATCGCAAAGATTGTGTCGCGGTTTTCCTTCGCAAGACGGTTAAACACTTCCTGCTGCTGGCTCTGCTGCATCCGCTTTTCCATCTGCACGATGGTGGAATCATTGTATACCTGACCGGTGACAATGTAGAATTGTGAGCCTGAAGACTTGCGTTCTGGGTTCACCTCATCTCCTGTACGCGCTGCTGCAAGTGCTCCGCGGCGATGGAAATGCTTTGGATACATGATTTCTGCATCTATCGTATAGCCCGGGTCCCCCATTCCAAGCATCTTGCCCGCAGGCGCGTTCTTGGAGTCCGGGTCTCCCGTCTGTATCATAAACTTGTCTATTACGCGGTGGAAAAGTACACCGTCATAATAGCCCTCGCTCACCAGTTTCAGGAAGTTATCTCTATGTTTCGGCGTATCGCCATATAGGAGGATGGTGATGTCGCCAAGTGAAGTGGTCAGCACCACCGTTGCATCTTTTGTATTAATCATTTTTGTATTGTTTTCTGTTCCTGTTGCGCAGCCAAATGATATCATCACTGACAACGCAAATATAAAATTCTTGATTTTCATGTCTATTCTCTCTTAGAAGCCCGTCGGGTAAAGACGCTTGTAGATTCGACGGAAATTATCATCGCTCGCCTTTAGCTCTTCCGCGCGTGACGCATAGTCCTCGCCCCATATGCCCTGTAGAATATCACCAAGATACCTGTGCTCGCGATCCTTTTCTATCACAGACGCTATCAGCCGTGTTATCTGTGGCGCAAATACTTCACCATCTATCGCATGTAGATAGCGTGCTGTGCTCGCGCAAAACTGACCCGACTTATCCACGCGTATTATATTGTCCGCCAAGTCATCTATTACGTCATCACACGAATCTATATGGTTCGCAAGATATTCATACGTTACAAGCCCGTCTGTATCGCTATCTAAAATCTTTTTCAACTCTGAATTCATAACACCATTTTTTTACATTTGACGTATATCAAAAGGCAAAGTTACGAAATTATCTTGATTTGCCTGCTAATATAACGGAAATTTTGCGTTTTTGGTATTTTAAGCTCCTTATTCCACAAATTATTCTTAACTTTGTGGCATGAAAGACATCCCTGCCGTCAGAGGCAAATATTATATTCAGGGGCTGATTGAAGAAGGCGAGCACGAACACCAAGACTTCAAATACGCTATATCCGACGCTCGAAAAATCGCCCGCTCTATCTCCGCCTTTGCCAACAACGACGGCGGCAGGCTCCTTATCGGCGTTAAAGACAATGGAAATATCGTTGGCATCCCTAACGAAGAAGACATTTACATGATTCAGCACGCTGCAGAGGCTTACTGCATCCCTCCTCAAAATGTGGAAATCACCGCTTTTAAGGTAGAACACGGCTGCGTCGTGCTCCGCGCTTCTATCGCCAAGGCTTCTTCAAGGCCCGTTTACGTCAAGGAGGATGGTGGCAAGAAAATTGCATACATCCGTGTCAAAGACGAAAACATCGTCGCTCACCCGCTCCTCGTTAAATCATGGATTCTTCAAAACGAAAATAATGGGCAGCTGCTCACTCTTTCTCCTCAGGAAAAATCTCTCCTCAAATTCCTCGAACTTAATCCTTACTCCACTATCGAGCAATTTATCTTCTCCTCTCACACTTCTCAATCCCTGGCTGAGACAATCATCACAAGGCTCCTCGCCGCCGGGATTATTGAAATGACTCATACTCCATCTGGATTTAAAATCAACCTCACCGACTACCATGACTAAAATCACTTACTTTTACGACAATTCAAATCCTAATCGCAGACGTAACTGGCTTATCGGCATTGCTGTCGCCGTAATAGCCCTGACCATTGTCGCTATCATATTCATTCAGCAAAGATACGAAGAGCGACACCTGGCTGAAATCGCCCTTATGGATAGCATTATTAATGCTAATAGAGAAAATAATCTCGCTGAGCAGAGAAGAGCCGACTCTATCGCCGCTATCGTTGACACCACCGACAATACCGCCGACGAGCCCTTGACCACTCAGGACAAAATAAATCGCGGATACATTCCAAACCCCGAATCTTATCCCGAACCTTCTTTCGACTTCTGTCTCGTCGAAGAAATGGTTTGCGCGCTAACTAACGAAAATTACTACGCTTCCGTTTGGAACAAAAATTCTTTTGACTGGATTGTGATTTACACTCTCGGTGGAAAAAATTACATCCGCACTTTTTATCCCGAAAAATACAAATACGGCACGCCTCGCCGCATTATGCAATACAAACTCGGCGTTTTCCGACTCGTTTCAAACCCCAACGAATACTTCTCTTTCGTCGAAGACAACTATCGAAACCTTTACCACTTCAAAGACGGAAAAGTCATCGAGATTTACTACAACCATAATATCATCGAACTAAACACCCCAAACGGCTCCTACGAAGACGGTGAAGACTACTACTACGACAACGAAGAAGACGACCGCCTATTCTACGGACGATAAACCCTAAATCCTCAACAATACACGATAAACACTTAACACTCTGATTTCCACTCACTTATCGTAGGGACGTGATGCATCACGTCCGCATCTATTATCTATTATCTATTATCTATTTCCAACCCTTATCCCCTTGATTTCCACCATCTTATCGTAGGGACGTGATGCATCACGTCCGCCACTATTCTCTATCTCATTGATT
>JBJECS010000230.1:0-8983 GCA_051871335.1 Muribaculaceae bacterium
ATTTCGACCTCGGTGTGAAAATCACCGGTGCCGGTTTCCCTGTATATAAAGGCAAAGGTGCACGACTACAGCGCGCACTCATCCAATTTTTCCTGGACCAGGCTGGTGAGGCAGGATACCTTGAAATCCAGCCGCCATATGTAGTAAACGAGGCTTCTGGATATGGAACAGGTCAGCTCCCTGACAAGGAAGGACAGATGTATTTCGTAAATGAAGACGGACTTTACCTAATCCCTACTGCTGAAGTACCTGTCACCAACATCTACCGTGACGTAATCCTCAGCCAAGACCAGCTCCCTATTAAAAACTGCGCATACTCGGCTTGCTTCCGCCGCGAAGCCGGCAGCTATGGCAAAGACGTACGCGGACTGAACCGTCTCCACCAGTTTGACAAAGTGGAAATCGTGCGCATCGAAAAGCCTGAAAACTCTTACGCCGCTCTTGAGGAAATGAAAGACCATGTGCAAGGATTACTTGAAAAGCTCGGGCTGCCATGGCACATACTCCGCCTATGTGGTGGCGACATGAGTTTCACTTCCGCCATTACATTTGACTTTGAGGTGTTCTCTGCTGCGCAAAAACGCTGGCTGGAAGTTTCATCAGTATCAAACTTCGAGACTTACCAGGCAAACCGCCTCAAATGCCGCTACCGTGGCGATGACAAGAAGACAAGACTCTGCCACACTCTAAACGGCAGTGCTCTCGCTCTCCCACGCATCATGGCTGCGCTCCTCGAAAACAACCAGACTCCTGAAGGCATAATCGTTCCCGAATGTCTCCGCCGATACACCGGCTTTGACATCATAAACTGATAAGCTGCCGAAAGGACATAGATACTCTTACCGCTCAGGTGCATCGCACTTGAGCGGTAGTTTTTTATCACCTTAAAACGTCACGCCGTCTATGTCTGCAAGGCGAGAACGAAGCACCGGCTCATTATCCATCCGAGTGGAAAGGGTCATAGTGCATGTATTGTCAAAAATTTGGGAGACAATTTGGGCATCACAGTTTTTCACCAGCCTCATCACGTCGTTCATCGCAAGATATGGAAAAGTAAACGTCACCTCTGCCATTTCGTGGCACTCAATAATATCACCCGCTGTAATCGCCTCACGAGCCGCCTCCCGATATGCCACAATCAGCCCTGAAGTACCCAATTTTATCCCTCCAAAATACCTCACCACGCATATCACTATATTCGTCAGATTAAACGAATTTATCTGTCCCAATATCGGTTTCCCTGCAGTGCCTGACGGCTCTCCATTATCATTACTCATAAATGTATCACGCTGTGTGCCAATCATATACGCCCAGCACACATGGCGCGCATCGAAATACTCTTTTTGATAACGCGCTATCACTGCCTTTGCCTCCTCCACAGTATATACAGGGTGCGCGAAAGCAAGGAATTTACTCATTTTCTCCTTGTAAATCCCTTCCGCCGGCAACTTAAGTGTATAGTATGTATCTCCCATTATACTGAAAAACAGTCACTTAAAACGCCTGATAATACATCGGGACAAACTTCAGCAGCAATTCTCTCGCCTCCCCCCATTTGACGTATTTTGGAAAACCGTCTCGCAGCGCAATCGGCTTCTCGTTGAGGTCAAAGCGGACATAATGCTCTCCCTTTTTTGTCTTAAACAGTACAATCTGCAGATTTGCCGCCATAGGCACTATGCTGAAATCACACCATTTTTGGCGCACTGTGTCAAAATAGTTTGTCATGTAATACGCACCGGGCAGGCGCATCAGCGACAGCAGCGGAATAAGGGTTTCCGCATGCCCGAAGCGCAATACCACAGCCGCTTTTTCCTTGCCGTCAATAAAATTGTCTATTGAAAATACAATATCCTGCAACAGCGGAGAGGCAATATCTGCCGGCACAGTGGAGATAGTGCTTGCAGCACGCTGAAGGTACTGGCGAAGATTAAAGGCAGACCATAGTGCGTTTATTTCCTCTGCCGTAAAAAACTCCTTTTCATCACAGTCAAGTCCCATTGCGTCAAGACCGGCTATAACGTAATACTCAGCCAAAGCCATATCCCTCTCCTCCGTCTCATCCATCTCGAAACTCTCTCCCACAGCCCTGCGGAGAGCGGTGAGAGGCAGAAAAGCATTAAGATAGTCCTCATATGGTTGCGACCAGCGACCTGCCTTTCGGAAATCAAGGTAATCCTCATCTACATCAAACGGGCGGAGAAGCGCAGAATTTGAGCGACCGGTAGAAGTCGTAATCTCCACCTTGTTGTTCAAGCGGTCAATCTGGTGAGTGAAACTCATCATGCTCATCATACAACGAGGTGAATAGGAAGAAATTGCACGAATTGTCGCCCCCTTAAACACCTCAGGATAAGCCATATACATCCTTGACGCAATCCCTCTTTGCTCTGCCATTCCAAGGGAGTCAAGCGCACCCCAGCGACCATCCGAGACATGCGCAACATACTGTGCCACAGCCATTAACCTCTTACCAAGAGGCGTAATCGTCCCCGCCGAATCCGCGCGCTGCAACAGCTGAAGCAATGCGAGTGTATGCTGAGAGGAAGCCGGATAACGGCTGCCATGTCGCCCTACATGGGTGATAAACACCGGCGTGAGGCTGTCGGGATAAGCCTCAATGCCACTTACTGCAGGATATGGAGAAAGGCTGCCGCGACAATCGTCTGCACTATAACTCGTTGCCGTAGGGTCTGCCGCAAAAACGCACACGGCTATTGCAATGAAAAGCGCAAATATGCTGATACGTCTCATAATCTTAATTATTTTCATTTTCAATCCTCAAAGTTACGCAATTTTCATTAACTTTGTGGCACAAAACACAAAAAATATGATTTCAGACGACCAAATAACTGTCTTAATAGACGAAAATCGCCTCGCCGACGCACTGCTCGCCATTAATGAGCGCATCGCCTTCAACGCCGACGACGATGCCGCATGGTATCTCCGCGGAAAGGTAAACTGGAAGCTTGGCAACCACAGTATTGCTATCTCAGACTATGAACACGCCTCGCTTCTCAACCCTGACAGTCCCGCACGCCACGCTCTGGAAATGAGTCGCGACATACTCGACTATTTTAATCCCGACCTGCTGAATCCATAATTTATTTTTTGTTAATAATAATAAAATAAGCTTGTAGTTCGTTATATAGAAAAAAGGCAGCAGTATGCTGCAACCTTAAGCACGAATTACAATGAGTCCTAATAAGAGACACGGAAGATATATATTTCCACTGACTGCGTTCATAGATTTTCTGGTGATAAACGCCATACTGTACACAGTGTTGCATTTCACGCATAATATTGAGGAAACAATAAAGCTGCGCGCAGTGTACCTGTGCGCAAACATTGCGTATCTCCCCACTATGCTCATATTTCTTTCAGACGTGCACACCGCTCGCTCGATGCACATCGACAGGATTATCAGCATTGCTGTGCGCTCCGTGCTGCTCCACGCATGTTGCTTCATAGCAATGCTTTACATCTTGCAGGCACAGCTTCCGTTTAAGCCAATACTGTGGTTTTACGGCGCATACATCATTGCACTGCCCGTCACATGGTCTATCTGCAGGCTTATCCTGAAGCACTATCGCAAAAACGGATACAACTACCTGCGCGTGGTGATTATAGGCACTGACGAAAATGCAGAGCGTCTGACTTATTCACTCCTTTCCGACCCCGGTTTCGGATATAGAGTGCTCGGTTATTTCGGACCTAAGCCTGGAAAAGGATTCAAGTGGACATACATCGGCGAGCTTGACGGACTTGAGAAGTTTATCGAGGAAAACGACGTTGACGAAATTTATTTCACCATGCCAGGTGACAAAAACGAGGTTATGTCTGACGTAATCCGCATTGCGGAGAAAAACGTGGTGAAATTCAGCTATGTTCCGCGCATCCACAAATACATCGAGCGTAAATATGAGATGAACCTTATAGGCACCATTCCGGTGTTGTCTATTCACCCCACGCCGCTTTCCAGCCCGTTTAACCGATTCATAAAGCGGACTTTCGACATCATATTCTCCGGGGTATTCCTCATTTTCTCACCCATAATTTTCACACCTATCGCCATTGCGATAAAAATTTCCAGCCCGGGTCCTGTTTTTTTCAAGCAGCAGCGCACCGGATATAAGGGCAAGCCATTTACTTGCTGGAAGTTCCGCACTATGAAAGTAAACGACCTTGCAGACAAAATCCAAGCAACGGAAAACGACCCGCGAAAGACAAAAGTGGGCGATTTCCTGCGCCGTACTTCGCTCGACGAGCTGCCACAGTTTATAAACGTTTTCCTGGGCGACATGTCTGTTGTGGGTCCGCGCCCTCACATGCTGAAATGCACTGAAGACTACAGCCGCATTATCCAGCAATACATGGTGCGACACACCGTAAAGACCGGCATCACAGGCTGGGCACAGGTAAACGGCTACCGCGGAGAGATAAAAGAGCTTTGGCAGATGGAACGGCGAGTGGAATGCGACATATGGTATGCCGAGCACTGGTCTTTCCTGCTTGATCTCAAAATCATTTTCCGCACTATCGCAAACACTGTTAAAGGTGACGAAAACGCATACTAAGTTAACATATGCGTTGAAAATGCATCGTTAAACAGGATTAAAGATAATAAATATACGTTTTTTCCGTTATATATCCCAAGGGGCATATTATGCCTGATAAAAGACGGATATATGAAAAGATTTCTTACCATATTTATCACTCTATGCTGCATGATGCTCGCCGCACCATGCGCCGGTGCGTTTGACCTTAGCACTTACGCCGAAAAATCCGTCCTCGCAGACGGCAGATGGGTTAAAGTGAGTGTAAAGACCGACGGAATGTACCTTCTCAAAGCCGAAGACCTGCGTAAATGGGGCTTTACAGACATGAGCCGCGTGCGCGTCTATGGCTATGGCGGAAGACGCATTTCAGACTATCTCACGCGAGACAACTATATCGACGACCTGCCGATGGTACAGACTGTAAACACCTCTGCCGGAGTGTATTTCTACGGAGTGGGCGTTACCGCATGGACAACGTACAATGGTGTGGATTTCCGTCCGCAAAACAATCCGTTTTCTTTTGCCGGATATTACTATATCACTGAAAACGACGAGCCTCTGCGTGAAATATCCGCATCCGGCACAGCATCAGCGCAGGGAACACCATCCACTACATTCCGTGAGCACATTTTTCACGAGCAAGACCTGATTTCACTCGCAGAGACTGGGCATATGCTGCTCGGCGAAGACTTCAAGACAAACAGGACACATAAGTTCACCTTCTCACTGCCGAACAAAGCCGACGGCACACAGGTGTGGGTAGAAGCTGATATGGTGGTGAAAAGCGTAGGATTTACCACATACCTCTCTTTCATTGCCAACGACACAGCACTGCCATACGAAGACACCGACGTAATCTCAAGCACGTCTAACAACACGCACTACCACGGGCAGGAGAAGATGATAAGAAAGACGTTTGACATGACGGGCGAAACGCTAAACCTCCAGCTCACATTAAACGCTACATCCACCGTGTCTAACGCAAACCTAAACTACATTTCCGTAAACTATTACCGCAACCTGCGCCTCAGCGGAAACAGTATGCAGTTTGAGACTAATTCGCTGTCGCACACGCTGTCCGGCTCATCAGACAACACTGTGCTGTGGGACGTGACAGACCCGCTGAACATCACTGCAATCAATGCGCTGAAAGAATCCGGCAAAATGACGTGGACATCGTCTTTCGGAAACGTCCGCACATACATGGCTTGGAACGAAGGGACAAACCTCCCCTCACCGGAATATGTGGCATCTGTGGCAAACCAGAATATCCACGGAATGGAAACGCCTGACATGGTGATTTTCTGCGTACCTGAATTTGCGTCTCAGGCTGAAAAGCTCGCAAAATTTCACCGTGAGAGCGAAGACTCGCTAAACGTAATCGTACTCAGCCAGGATGACGTGTTCAACGAGTTCTCTTCAGGAACCGCAGACGTAAATTCGCTCCGCAAGTGTCTGAAAATGTTTTACGACCGCGGAAAAGTTTTCGGCAACTACCTGCGATATGCTCTGATGTTTGGAAAGGCCACTCACGATAACCGCCACGCTACGGAGGCTATCCGCGCGCAGGGCGTGACCACAATGCCTACATGGGAATCTGAATCAGGACTTAACGACAACGACTCTTTCACTACAGATGACATATTTGCTTTCCTCGAAGACAATTCAGGGCTTAGCCTGGGTACAGACAAGGTGCAGATAGGCATCGGGCGACTCTCCGTAACATCATCAAGCGAGGCTACGACTGTAGTGAACAAAATCATAAAATACGTCACAAACTCGCCTGATGGCAACTGGCAGAACAATGCGCTCCTTGTGGCTGATGACGAGGACAAAGGCATACACATGCAGCAGACCGACGCCATGTGGAACAAGATGAAGAGCTCTAACGGCGGTGACGACATGTTTTACCAGAAAATTTACATCGACGCATACGAACGCTCAGGCGGAACATATCCCGGCGCTCGCAGCGACATGTTCAGAATACTGGAGGAAGGCGTTGCTTGGTGGAGCTTTGTGGGACACGCAAACCCGGCTTCGTGGACTGCCGACGGACTTATGACATATACAGACATTGCTTCGCTATACCTCAAAAAGCTCCCTGTGGTATTCGCCTTCACCTGCGACTTCCAGCGATGGGACGGCAAAGACGCCTCGGCTGCCGAAATCCTATTCAAGAACGCCAATGGCGGCGTGGCTGCAGCTTTCAGCGCCACACGCCCGGTATATATCTCTGAAAACGGCAACTTCTCGCTCATCATCGGAGGCTACGTCTTCTCTAAAGACGAGAATGGAAAGCGACTCACACTGGGCGACGCCATACGCCTTTCAAAAGCAAACTACAACATCGGTGGAAGACCCGTATCAAACACTAATAAACTGCGATACGTCCTGCTCGGAGACCCAGCTATGCGCTTTGTAACGCCTTCACCGAGAATTGTTGTGAAAGAAATAAACGGAGAGCCTATCGACGGCGATATTCCGCCTACGATGATGGCTTCACAGCGCGCTACAGTAAAGGGTGAAGTGCTTAACTGCGACGGGACTGTTATGAAGGGATACAACGGCATCATCACATCTACGCTTTACGACGCTGAGACAAGTTTTACCACACTTGGAAACGGAGAGAACGGAGTGCAGGAGACTTACGACCAGCAGGGCACAAGACTATATGCCGGCTCTGACTCAATCATTGACGGACAGTTTACACTGAACATCGCAATGCCATCTGAAATTGCCGACAACTACCGCCCCGCTGCCCTCAACTTGTTTGCATCGTCTTCTACAGACAAGCGTAAGGCTGTAGGACTCAACACAGACTTCTACGTCTTCGGATTTGACGATTCCGCGCCGGACGACAAAGAGCCGCCGGTGATTGAATATTTCTACCTAAACCACTCCTCTTTCAGCGACGGTGACAAGGTCAATGAATCGCCTATGGCTATCGCAAAAGTTTCAGACAACGTGGCAATTAACCTCTCTATGGCTGGTATCGGACACCAGATGACTATGTGGCTGGACGGCGCCGAGAAGAGCTATAACGACGTTTCGCAATTCTACACACCATCTGCCGACGGTAGTGCATCAGGAACCATTGCATACCAGCTCGAAAACCTCACAGACGGCGCACACTCCCTCCGACTGAGAGTCTGGGACACCTCTGCAAACCCGGCTGAACAGACGCTGACATTCTTTGTGGAAAACGGGCTGCCTATTCGTGCTTTCGACGTTTATACTGACGCCAATCCCGCTTCTGCAGAGACTAACTTCTACATCACGCACAACCGACCCGACGCGATGGTAGAAGTGACCATCGAGGTATACGACATTATGGGACGACTCACTTGGACTTCTGTACAGAGCGGTCGCTGCGACCTCTTCACCACATTCCCTATCACATGGAACCTTTGCGACATGAGCGGACGACGCGTCCCTCGCGGCATTTACATCTACCGCGCATCCATGAAGAGCGAAGACGGCACCGTCTCAAACTCTATAGCTAAGAAAATAGCAGTAACTGCAAGATAAAAATGCTTAACGACTTCATTACACTCGCCGACTACGAGACACTGGAAACTCTCCTTGGCAATCACCTGCGAAGATGCGACAACTACAACACCGACGACGAGCTATTCTTCCCCATCGGTTTCCTTGACAGGCTTTTCCACTTCGCCGAGGAAGTAGCTGCATTGCAGCACCTCGAAAACCCCGAAATAAAGGCTACTACGCCGGGCAAAGACTTTGACTTGTGGGTAGATGACATGGTGGCAACTGCCTCCATTTTTCTCTCCGACGGCATTTCAGACCCTTTTGAGGCGCAACTCATCGACGTTGAGCAAATAAGGATTGACGAGCAGCGAAATGTCATCGCCACTGTTGATGGCTGCGACTACTACGTATTCAGTGCAGCAGGCGAGCCTCTGAAATCTGACAATATACAAGACTTAGCCATCGACATCGAGACCATAGGCACTTTCTCTGACGACGAGCGACCCGACACACTCGAATATCTCGCATCAATCTTCATTCGCGCCGCAATGAGCATGAAAATGCAGGTTTCAAATGCCAATGCCCCTCACCTTTCATCCACTATTTACAACGTTTTCCGTGAGGAGCTACTCCCATTCATTCCCTCCCTCCTCGAAGACCTCCGACTAATCACAGACAGCAAAATTTTGCGCCTGACGGTCACCACAAACTAAAAAAGTCGCGCAATTATCACGAAATCGGTCGCACTGTACTAATTTTCTTGTACACTGCGACCGATTTCATGCAAAAAGTTGTTCAAGTGTGATTTGCTTTTGCACGCAAGTAGAATGAAGATTTTGCACAATTCCTCGAGCGGATATAAGAGTGACAATCAGAGCCTTATCAGTATTTGTAGCCTCAGAAAAAGCTGTCACTTTTCGTTCTATATCCTCCTC
>JBJECS010000231.1:0-8908 GCA_051871335.1 Muribaculaceae bacterium
TCAATTTCAAAGCAGTAAAACAGAAATAGAGAATTTTGTTTCAGCATATTCTAGTGATTATTTTGAGTTAGAAATAAATGATGAGAAAAGTTTAAATATCTATAATTCTTCTTTAAACTTGGTTGCAAAACTAGAGTTTGATTTAAACTTGCAAAATCTGATTGTTTATGAAATCTCAGAAGATTTATCGCTAGCTGAAACTAAACGACTTGAACTTTCTGTGGTAACAAAAATAACCTTTGATTATGATAAAAACTCTAATCTACTAAAATGTACTTTTGATTTTAAAGATTATAGAGCAAATGTATTTTTGATAAATTTAGGGGGTATGAAAGTTGGCAATATATCTTAATTTTAAAAATAAAAGCTTACAAATCTATTCAAAAGATAAAGAGAAACTTAGTTTTTTTGAAAAATTCTCTCAACTAATTTTTGAAAATGAGACTGAGCAAGATGAAAATTTTTCAGAATCTGAACTTTTGGACGAACAAGTAGCAAAGACTAACGAAAATATCGATAAGACAAAAAATGATGAAAATGTTAAAAATGCCAGAATGGATTTTTGGAATTATAACAATCGCTCAACCGGTTATGGTGGAGGAATTGCCACTCATGCCTATGGGAAATTCACATTTGATGCCACAGCCGGAAGGTTTGGAATCTATAACAATATAGCACAGCAAGGTGGTGACGATATATTGAGTTCAGGAAGTGACGGCGGTACAACTTCGATAACACTGCCGGACCTGCAATCATCAAGCATCAACCTTGATGGCTTTAATATAGCCCCAATTATGAAAAAAAGCCTGTACTGGATGGAGGATTATAATAAGGAGGAAGACAATTATAGTGTTGCAGTGCATCATAGTGGTAATTCTGCATCATTAGGTAGATATAGAGATATGGCAGGAAATGCGGATACGAAAAGACAAGTAAGCAATATGTCAATAGCAAATGGCACCTATACCGGTTATGTTGCGGCAACTCTCGGCTATATCTATGTATATGCGACAATAGAGAAAACCGGGCTTAAAAAGGGAGAAAGTTCGATATTTGAATTGTATAATGACTATAATGCATCATCTCCGGGGAACCCATATATTACGGTAGTCATCACGAATAAGGACGGCGATGAAAATACGGCATGCAGCAGGGTAGTAGCACTACCAGCAGGAAACTGGACAGTAAAGGAGACAGACTGGGCATATACGTATGATACGGCAGACGGCTACAGCAAGTTGCTGAATCATGATTTCACGACAGATAAGTCGGACTATACATTCAAGTTTAAGAATGTAAAGAAAGGCGCAGACAGGTTGGTGCCGAGTGCGGAGGATTCAAAGCAGAATCCGGATATGAAGAAAGAATAATGACAATTAGTTTTCAATTTTAATAACTGATGTTTGTGTTTATCGGGGCGCTCTCTATGTGAATAGCGGGCGTTCCACTTTTTTTATGGTAGATTAAAATAATTTTGCTGAGTGAAAAAAAAGAATTATCTTTGCAGAATAGAGAAAAAAGGAAAATAATGAAGCATTATTTAGTAACCGGCGGAGCGGGTTTTATCGGCTCGAATTTTGTGAAATACTTGCTGGAGAAGTATGGCGAGGACGTAAAAATCACCATATTGGACAGCCTTACCTACGCCGGAAATCTATTGACAATAAAGGAAGATATAGAACGGGCGAATGTGACGTTTGTCAAGGGTGATATACGCGATGCAGAGCTAGTAAACAAGCTGTTGTGTGAGTCAGACCCAGACTATATCGTGAATTTTGCAGCAGAGAGCCATGTGGACAGAAGCATAACGGGACCGAGGGTATTTGTGGAGACGAATGTCCTTGGAACTCAGACTCTGCTTGACTCTGCGCGACGTGCGTGGGCAGAAGGCGATGGCTTTAAGGCCGGAAAGAAGTATCTGCAAATAAGTACAGATGAGGTGTATGGTGCTCTGGAAATAGATTATCCGGAGTCTTCGCCGCTTGTTCCGACGGGTGCGGCAAGCATTGTGACAAAAAATCGGGAAAAGATAGTGAAATATGGAGACGGATTTTTTACAGAGGATTGTCCGCTGAGTCCACGGTCGCCCTATTCAGCATCCAAGGCGTCGGCAGATATGCTTGTATTGGCGTATCATGAGACCTATGGACTGCCGGTGAATATCACACGGTGCAGCAATAATTATGGTCCGTATCATTTTCCGGAGAAGCTAATCCCGCTATTAATCAATAATATACTAAATGGCAAGAAGTTGCCGGTGTATGGCAAGGGAATAAATGTTCGCGACTGGCTATATGTGACAGACCATGCCCGCGCGATAGACCTAGTGCTGCGGAATGCGCCGGTAGGTGAGATTTATAACGTAGGCGGATTTAATGAGATGCGCAATATAGACATCGTAAAGTTAGTGGTGGAAATCACGTCTCATTTTTTGTCGTCAAATGAGGAATATCGGAGGTTGTCGAAGCTGTCGCCGGAAGAAATTAACATGAGCCTTGTTACGTATGTCACAGACCGCAAGGGTCATGACCTGAGATATGCCATAGACCCGTCGAAAATCGCATCAGAGCTGGGTTGGGTACCAGAAACGCCTTTTGCCGAAGGCATTGTGAAGACGGTAAAGTGGTATTTAGAGCATCATGAGTGGACTGAGAGTGTCACATCAGGAGCGTATCAGAAGTATTACGAGGAAATGTATAATTCATAATGCAGAATGCAGCTATGAAGTAATATAAAAAGGGCAAACAATGAAAGGAATCGTACTTGCCGGAGGTTCCGGCACGAGGCTGTACCCGGTTACGATGGGCATATCAAAGCAACTTGTGCCTATCTATGACAAGCCGATGATATATTATCCAATATCGGTGCTGATGCTTGCAGGGATACGCGAGATACTAATAATCTCCACGCCTCAAGACTTGCCGGGCTTCAGGCGATTGTTAGGCGACGGCAGCAGAATAGGCGTAAAGTTTGAATATGCAGAGCAGCCACGTCCAGAAGGACTTGCGCAGGCGTTTATCATAGGAAAAGACTTTATAGGCGAAGACGATGCGTGCCTTGTGCTTGGCGATAATATATTCTATGGTCAAGGTTTTACACAGATGCTAAGCCGGGCAGTAGGGAATGCGTCACGAGGCGAGGCGACAGTGTTTGCCTATCCCGTAAAAGACCCTCAAAGATTTGGGGTAGTGGAGCTTAACAGCGAGAATAAGGCAGTATCGATAGAGGAAAAGCCTTTGCAGCCCAAGTCTAACCTTGCAGTGGTAGGACTATATTTCTATCCGAATGAGGTGGTGAAAGTAGCGGCAGACGTGAAGCCGTCGGCACGCGGTGAGCTTGAGATAACGAGTGTGAATCAGGAGTTTATGGAGCGTGGCAGGCTGTCGGTGGAATGTTTCGGCAGAGGCTTTGCGTGGCTTGATACTGGTACGATAGATTCCCTGATGGAGGCATCGTCGTTTATCGAGGCAATCCAGAAACGCCAGGGCTTTTATGTTGCAGCACTGGAAGAAGTGGCGTTCCGCCGCGGCTTTATCACGGCTAAAGAGCTGAAGGCGTCGGCACAACGTCTTATCACCACAGACTATGGTCAGTATCTAAATGCATTAGCAGACAGGCATATATGAAGCATATTCAACCAACGATAATACAGTTGCCAAAAATCTGCGACCCTCGCGGCAATCTCAGTTTTATCCAAAATGGGAGCCAGATACCGTTTGATATAGCTCGATGCTATTGGATTTACGACGTCCCCGGCGGCAAGATGCGCGAGCCGCATGCGTTTCGTAGTCAGGAGCAGCTGATAGTTGCGATGTCGGGTTGTTTTGACGTGGTAATCACCGAACAAGACGGCTCCACAAAGCGATTCCGTCTTGACCGGTCAGACTATGGTCTTTACATACCTCCAATGACATGGCGCGGGATAGATAATTTTTCAACAAACTCCGTTGCGATGATATTATCCTCCACAATCTATATTCCAGAGGACTATATCGACGATTTCGAGACCTTTAAGAGCCTGAAAAATGAGTAATACAGACGCACATAAAATCTCGCAGATAAATGACTGCAGAATAATAGAGCTACAGCGCAACCGTCATGACAATGGGTCGCTGACGGCGGTGGAAAACAATGCGGAGTCGCTGTTTGACATAAAGCGTGTGTTTTATCTGTATGACGTCCCGGGCGACTCGGAGCGTGGCGGACATTCACACCATGTGGCTCAGGAACTGATAATAGCGCTGAGCGGTTGTTTTGACGTAACGCTACACGATGGTCATACGGAAAGGAAATTTACTCTAAATCGCCCTTACCGTGCGCTTTACATTCCAGCCGGGATATGGCGCAGCCTTGATAATTTCTCGTCCGGTGCGGTGTGCCTTGTGCTGACATCAGAGCTGTTTGCCGAGAGTGACTATGTGCGAGATTTTAACACGTTTAAGGCATTAACTTCAGAAAAATTACCGAGATGAACGTGCCATTCCTTGACCTCAAAGAAGTAAACCGCCCATATTTTGACGCTATAACGGCTGTGACAGAGCGAGTTATCCGCTCCGGCAGGTATATAGGCGGAGAAGAGTGCGGGAAGTTTGAGGCGATGCTCTCCGGCATAGCGCAGACGAAGTATTGTGTGGGCGTGAGCAATGGGCTTGATGCTCTGAGGCTGATAATCGAGGGCTACAAGGCACTGGGTGTGTTTTCACAAGGAGATGAAATAATTGTGCCGGCAAATACTTATATAGCGTCAATTCTTGCCATTTCTCAGGCAGGGCTGACGCCGGTGCTTGTGGAGGCGGATATAAATACACTCAATATTGATACGTCCAAAATAGAGGCTGCGGTGACGCCTAAAACGCGCGGCATAATGACTGTTCACCTATATGGCAGGGTGGCTTTTGATGAGCGTATGAAGAATGTGTCGCATCGCTATGGATTGAAGATAATAGAGGATAATGCGCAGGCTATCGGTGCGTATTCAGATATCGCCGGCGTTAATGGCAAATCTCGTGCTACCGGCGGACTTGGCGATGCGGCGGGTTTTAGTTTTTATCCAACGAAAAATATTGGTGCACTGGGTGATGCCGGTGCTGTGACGACAGACGATGAGGAGCTTGCAAAGGCAGTTAGGGCGATTGCAAACTATGGTTCTGACCGCCGATATCATAACGTATATATTGGCTATAATTGTCGCCTTGACCCAGTGCAAGCTGCGATTTTGAATATAAAACTTGCTGACCTGAAGCATATTTCGGAGCATCGCAGGATGATAGCTAGGGTATATGACCGCCTTATCTCCTGTGATGGCGTTGTTAAGCCGAAGGTGCCTGAAAATCAGCTTAGCCATGTGTGGCATCAGTATGTAATCCTGACGGAAAATCGTGATGGACTGCGTGAAAAGCTTATGGAGCATGGCATAGCTACAGACATAAATTACCCGACTCCGCCGCATTGCCAGCCTTGCTATGCAGAGGCTTTTGATGGGTTGTCGTTTCCTGTCACTGAACGTATTTGCCGAGAGTGTCTTTCTCTGCCACTGAATAATGCAACGACAGTGGAGGAGGCGGAGAAGGTGGTAGAAGCGATGTTATGCTATTTCTATGATAAATGAGAGGAAATCAATGGGGTATGAAATGCTGTATGGCATAAAAGTTTCAGAATTTGCAAAAGTTTCATCATAAAATGATTATAGTGTCTGAAAATTTGCAAGGTAGGGAAATTATTATTAATTTTGCACAGCTTGCTTAACAACTCGACTAAAATAGGTTATGTGTGTTAAGTGAACAAAATAAAATATAAAGATAGCGTTTATCCGCGCTTATTCTTGACAGTCTGAAATTCTCGCAAAATTTAAGTCAAAGTCAGGAAATAGGTGACGATAGATGCCCGTGGTATGTAGTATTGCCTTTATGCGTAGAGCTTCGAGAGAAGCTATGTATAGAGAACCGTTACATATATAAGCGTGGGCTTCTGCGTTGCCGTCCGACTTTGACAGGCAATGCGAGAAGCCTCAGGCTGTAGGACGGTAAAGATACAGATTCCTACGCTTTCTTATTCAAAACCTTTAAAAGCCGATTAGGGGAGTTTTAAGGCTGATAAAAGAAATATGATATCATTTCATAATTTATTTACAGAAAAAGAAGAGAGAGACGCTATGTTAATTCGTTATAAAAAAAACAGCATACTTGACGATTGGCAAGAGTATTTAAATACAAAATGTCTTCGTTGTATTGTCCTAAAAAAAAGTGCTGCAGTATTTGTTTTCATTATATGTGCGCCAAAAGTCATATTTGAATTGTATGTTAAATATGATAATGACTGCTTTCAGTTATTAGATATTAAAAATTTGGCAAGATTAGAAGATTCTACCCTTGAAATTGAGAAAATCACAAAGATTGACAGAAATTTTTGTTTTGCCATTAAACAAGAGAAACGAAAATATGAAAATAGCTTAAGTAAGGATTGCACAAAAAAACTATATAATGAAATATTTGGACTCGACAGCTATGATTTTTTAATTCATGAGTTAAAAAGACAGGAAAATATTAGATTGCGAGAAAAGCAAGATACTGAAAATGCAGAAAAACAGATAGCTGTATGGAGGCAGTATTTGGAAGAAGAGCTACGTCTTTTGGAGAAAGCAAATAAACCATTTAGAATTAATCTTTCAAACTCTGAAATTAAGAGGACATATATAAATATCGAGACAATACCGGTGATACAACACAAAGCTAATTATGAGGAATTGGTTCAAATATCTGAGGTTGTAGGTGGCACTGTGGATAAAGATGAGTTGGAAATTCCACTTGATGATTTTTGGCATTTGAAGAGACAAGAAAACAATGTAATTATAGTTGCTATTAAAATCAATTTCATTGCACATAGTGACAGTTTGCAAGATGTAAGAGATTTTAAAGAAAGATATGGGTATAATAAAAGCTTTAGCTATGGAATATATGACAGAACTACTTCAACTGTAGAAATAACTTATACTACGAGAAATATTAAAGAAATATATAAGTTTATTGAAAACGTCAATAACAGCTATTATTTAAATGACACTCTCACTACATCAGAAGTGTCAGTACGTCTGACCTTAGAAGTTGTAACAACAGAATCTGATGAAGAGAGAAGAAACAGATTAGAGATATTAAATGGACGAGAGTTTTACTCTAAAGAAGGGACGACCGGCATTTTTTTAGGTACGCTTAGTGAAAATGGTTCGGATAAAAAATACATACGGCTAATACTTCCCAAAGAAGATGATAAAAAGCGAGCTGCAGTAAAATTTTTCAAAGAAGAATCTGAAGGTTTTATTTTCCCGGGTCTCAAAAAGGATGAAACACTTATAACAAGACAAAAGAAAGCTATAAATTTTGATAGACTACTAAATGACAATATTAAAGAGTTTATATTTAATTCATCAAAGGCAAAAGCAATTGAAAGGTTTATAGGACTTTCATCAAATGAGATTGAACAAACGGTCGAATATTCACTATGTAGTGAGAGAACATTGCTATCTCTAAACCATTCACAACAAGAAGCAGTTTTAAAAGCTCTTTATGCTGAGGATATGTGTCTTTTGCAAGGGCCTACAGGTACGGGTAAAACTACGGTTATTTCTGAATTGATTTGGCAAGAGATTGTTAAAAATCAAGAAGTTAGAATAATGCTAACTTCTCAAACAAATTTGGCTATTGATAATGCGTTAAATAGATTGTTTAGCAACAGCGCTATTGTAGAAGGATCAAAAGCGTGGCGTTATATTATGTTGATAAAGCCAATAAGGGTAGCGGATTCTGAAAAAATAGAAGAAGAGGGAATGCCTTATTCAGTTGAAAGAATTGACAAATGGGCTGGTGGTGATGACTCCGAAGATGCGTCCAATAATATTGTGTTTAAGTGGATGAGACATATAGCACGTCGTGTTGATTGCCATGGTATATATGAAGACATATTATCGGAATGGAGATATGCATTGAACAATCCGAGTAAAGAAATGCGTTCGATTTTTGTAGAAAAGTATAAGGAAAACACAAATGTGTTGTGTATGACATGTGGAAAAGTAGATTCTACGGAATTTAAAAATTGGGAAAAATCTAAAGGATTTGATGTTGTGATTGTTGATGAAGCAAGTAAAGCAACATTGCCGGAATTGTTGATGCCTTTACGCTATGGTAAAAAGTCAATAATTATAGGAGATCATAGACAGCTTCCTCCTGTAATATTTGAAGATGAATTTTTTAAAAAAGTACGAGAAGCGGATCCGGAGTTAGAAGAGAGTTTAGACGAGAAATTTAGACATGAGCTCGTTGAGGAATCACTGTTTAAACGATTGATAACGCACCCTTATATTTCTCCAACAATAAAATCAACTTTTAATGTTCAATATCGTATGCACCCGGATATCAACTCTGTGGTTTCTCAGTTTTATGAAGAAGATTCCGGAGGCTTAGTATGTGGACTGGATCCAACAAGAGTTAACGCAGCTAATTTTGATGATAAAGAAAGCCGTTATCATGGATTTCTACTTGATGGATTTATAACTCCGTCTGTTCATACTATTTGGGTCGATGTGCCGGATGGAAAGGAACAAGGTAGCGAAGGCAATTCTTCTTTTAATGAAAAAGAAGTAGAAGCAGTCAGAATAGTAATAGAAGCGTTGTCAATGGCAAAAGGTTTCGACAGTTATATGAGATATTGGGAGAATGTCACGAACAACGAAATGAAAATGATTGAGAGTAGAATAGGAGTGATTAGTTTCTACTCGGAGCAAGTGAGAAGAATGAGAGCAAGTATACAGCCTTTTTGTGATAAGAATGGCATCAAGGTGACTACTAAGTCGGTTGATAGGTTTCAAGGTCAGGAAAGTGGTATTGTAATAGTATCGACAGTTAAAACAAAGAAGCTT
>JBJECS010000232.1:0-8842 GCA_051871335.1 Muribaculaceae bacterium
AAATAGACTACACTAAGGGACAATTCTGGCTCAACGAGGAATGGTTTGGTCACAATAATGGCTCTATTAATTTTGTTGATGATGAGTACAATATAACATATAAGGCATACGAGCGCGAAAATCCATGGCAGAGCTTTGGTGCAACATCGCAGTACGCAATAATTTATGGTAATCGCCTCGTTGTAATGTCTAAGCAGGCAAAAGACGGTGGCGACCTGCGTGATGGTGGTGGCAGACTTGTGATAGCAGATGCCAAGACGCTGAAACGTCTTGCTTCATTTGATGAAATTGGAGCGGATGGTCGCTCTTGTGTTGGTGTTAATCCTAATAAGTATTATATCGGAAGTGCAACAGGTGTGCGTGTGCTTACGGTTGAGGGGGATGAGTTTGTTCTCTCTGAAACAAACATTGAAGGTATTGCTGGAAAGAACGCGTATAGCGGTCAGATTGGTGATATGGTATGTGCAGGAAAATATGTGTTCATTTGTCAACAATCTATCGGTCTGCATATAGTAGATGGTGAAACCGATGAGTTAGTAACAACCATTTCAGATACAAAGTCAGCAGGAGTCACTCAGACAGCAGATGGTAGAGTGTGGTTTGCTGCAGGTAGTAATATTTATAGTATTGATGCTGAAACACTTGAAGTGAGTGAACCTATAGTTGCTCCAGTAAGTGTTGATGCAGGATGGGGGTCATGGCGCTCAGCAAACTTTGTAGGCTCAAAGAAAGAAAATGTAATCTTCTTTAATGGAGCATCATGGGGCTCTTTCAGTAATGTGTATAAGTGGAATGTTGATGATGAAATGCCTACAGAACCATTCTTTACAATAGAAGGACTGGAAGGAAAATTAGAAGGAGCATCAACAAGTGGTTATGGCTCAATAGGTTATGATGTGGTGACAAATCAGATACTCGTGTCATGTACAAGTGGAGCATCTTCAAATTATCGAAATGTATGGTATTATTTCATTGACGGAACTACAGGCGAATTAAATTATACTACAAAACTCCGTCCTGGATATTTCTTCCCAGCTATGCCGGTTATGGTAGATAGATTTGAACCAGAGTTTACTGGATTTGATTGTGTCTATGTGAAACCACGTGAAACGAATACTTACGACCTCAGTGATTTTGTAAATGATAGGGATGATGTTAACTACAATATCAAATATTCAGTGGATGCTAAAAATGCGTCTGCTATTGCGGATGTGAGGATTGATGGCAAGAATCTCATAGTGACATCTAAAGATATTGAAAGTAGTGCAAATATTACAATCTATGCGGAATCACGAGGTGTGGTGGTAGAGCATACAGTCAATGTAGTGATAGATAAAGTTAATGCAATAGATGGTGTAACGTCTGTCGCAAAAATCTACGTTGAAGGTAACATACTTAAGGCAGAAGGACTTTTTGGAGATATTGTCTATGTATATGACATGACAGGACGCAATGTTGCTACAGTGGCAATTACTTCGGAAAGATTCTCTACTTGCTTAAATCTTCCAAAAGGTGTTTATCTTGTTAAGACATCAAGCATAATAAAAATAATTCTCTAATCATTGTAAAAACAGAAAATCGTCAGGAGAATGCTTAGTCATGCTCCCGACGATTTCTTTTATCATGAAATATTCTTTAATACTGTTTGTTATTGTTTTGACGGTGTTAGGTTTTACGTCATGTTGTGAAGATATTCAGATGGTAAATCTTGGAATTGAGAGCGAATACTATCTATCTCGTATGACAAAACTTGAACTTAAGTCTTCTTTTACAGGATGTGAATACCGCTGGACTTTACATTGCAAAAATGAAATAGATTCGTTGATGTCTACGTCTGATAGGCTGTTATTTATAGCTGCGGAGGAGGGAACTTATGACATTTCATTTGACATTATAGATGATTTCACTCCATATCATCATGATTTCAGGGTGACGGTAATGCATGAGGAAGTGGAGTATAGTCCTTACATTTCAGAAGTGATAGAGTATAATCCAGCTCCGGGACAATTTATAAATGAAATGCCGCAATATGAGGATGGTGACACTAATGCCGACATGGTGAGGAAAGCTCAAGAATGTATCGGTGGACAGAATAATGTGATGATTTCACTTGGTGCATATGGTGGTTATGTTACGTTCAGATTTGACCATACTGTGATGAATTTGCCTGGATATGATTTTTTAATTACCGGGAATGCCTTTTATGAACTAAATAATCCGGAAAAGAAGGGAGGCTCAGCAGAGCCAGGGATTGTCTTTGTTTCGTATGACGAAAATTGCAATGGTATTGCCGATGATAAATGGTATGAACTTGCCGGTAGTGAATATTATAAGCCAGAGACGCTACATGGCTATTCCATTACATATTACCGTCCGGACATTGACAAAAAACCGTCACCGGATGGATTCCTTACAGACGCTACCTATATTCCATGGATAGATAGTTTGGGTAAAACAGGATATGTGGCAAAAAATAGTTTTCACACGCAGGATTATTATCCTAAATGGTATTCGGGCGAAAGTGTGTCTTTTTGTGGCACCTGTCTCGCTCAAAATGCAGAAGACACAAGTGGCATAGGACGCTACTATGTACTGTATTCATATGACTGGGGATATGTAGACAACCATCCTAATGAATACGAAGAGTTAAATTCGTTTGACATTTCGTGGGCTGTAGATGAAGACGGAAATTATGTAAATCTTCCAGCTATCGATTTTGTAAGGGTTATGACAGGAATTAATCAGTATTGTGGGTGGATTGGTGAAACCTCTACGGAGATTTCCGGGGCAAGAGACCTGCATATTCCAGAAGCAAAATTACCTGACTAAATAGATTAAAAAAAATGAGAAAATATTTTACACTTCTTTTTATTACTTCTTTGTATATTTCTGCCGAAAACTTGGATTTCAGCAGAGGCGTGTTTATTGTTAATGAGGATTGGTATGGTCACCAAAATTCTACAATAAACTATTTAGATTATCAAAATGATGATGGTGAGCAATGGTTGTACCGAGTTATCCAAACTGTCAATCCCGGAGTGGAACTGGGTTGCACCAATCAATATGGTCAAATATATGGTGACAGGTTTTATCTTATAGCCAAGCAAGAAAAAGACCCTGGAGCAAGTATTGAGGGAGGGCGCATTACTGTGGCTGATGCAAAGACTATGAAAGTATTATTTCAATCCTCTCTCATAGATCCGTCAGGGGCTTCGTGTGATGGTAGAGGCTATCTCGGAATTAATGAGCATAAAGGCTATATATCTTCAAGTAATGGTATATGGGTGTTTGATACGGACAAATATCAGGTAACCGGACAGGTGAAAGGCAGCGGAAACAGTAGCGGTTCATTGTACTTAGGGCAATGTGGCTCAATGGTTAGAGTGAATAATCGCGTTTTCGCTGCTCACCAGTCTGCCGGTGTATTGGTTATAGACCCGGATGATGATGAGGTGACTGAAATAATATCCATGAGTATAATAAACGACGATGCAGGGGTCGGCTCGGTAGTCCTTGGAGGTGATGGATATGTGTATGTAAGTGTGTCTGCAGATATAAATGGCACAGGTGCTACACTGCCGTATCTACTAAAAGTTAATCCGGCAAATCTATCAGTGAGAGTGATTGATGTGCCAGATGGTTATTATCCTCCTGCAAATTCATGGTATGCATGGACACCTGACGGATTCTGTTCATCAACAGTAGAAAACGCTCTTTACTGGAATGGAGGGTATAATTCTTGGTTTTCTGGCTCTATGATTCTCAAATACAATATAGACAATGGAGAGTTCAGTAAAATCATAGATTTAGATGATGAAGCGGAGGAACAGGGAGTTGATGATAATTCTAAATGGCAAATATATGGTTGTTCAATGCGTCCGCATCCTGTTACAGGTGAAATGTTTGTTTCTCTGTTTCATAATTTTCAGACACCTACATATATACTTCGTCGATATGATAAAGACTGCAAAATACTTGCAGAATATGACATGATTACAAATTACTGGTTCCCGTCATTACCAGTCTTTCCTGATAATGAATATCCGGAGGTTTCAGACTTGGGTGTGCAGAGAGTTAGCGGAAGTTCGGAGTCGGAAATATTATTACATGGTTGGGCTACAGATAAGGACAATCTTGACTCGGCAATCATAAAAAGTGTCATCGGCGTTTCTTCTGACGATTTTACGGCGGAAATAGTAAATGGAAATCTTGTAGTTGCTCCTGTTGAATCAGTAGTAGGAGACCGAGAAGTATATTTGAGTGTAAATTCAAATGGTCATGTGATAGACGCAACCATTAAGTTGGCATTTGAAGATGCTTCATCGGAAAGTATGGAAATGAGTCGGAACAAGCATATTTCTGTGGGGCATGAAGTAATTAGTGTAATAGGGCACGCAAGTGAAGAGTGTAGGATATATAGTCTTTGTGGAGATGTTGTATATAAAGTATTAATATACTCAAATGAAGAAATTGTTGCACCCCAACTATTGCCTGGAGCATATATTGTTGTCGTAGGAAATGACAGTGCTAAAGTGATTATCAATTAGTTATTAGCTATTACCTATAAAATATCAAGCGGCAGAGATTTAATGAGAACCTCTGCCGCTTTGTTTCGTGTCAGTTGTAATATTGTCAGACTTGTGACGGAGAGAATGCTTCAAAACTGTTGTCGCTGTAAAAGACCACAATATTTGTAATTTTTTTCTTAGAATTGATAGAAATGGCCTGTTTTTCTCCTTTATCGGAAGAAATATTAAACTCTCCTGGATTTGACAACATAGACATGAAGCTATTAAAAGCCGGATTGTTATTTTGTGACGGATTGTCAGCATGATTTTCTTGTTGAGCTGATTTAATATTCTGGTGACTTTCAGTATCTAGCGAATCAAAAATGGACGGAGTAGGTGCTTTATGAGGCTCCGAAATTTCAATATTTGATTTCGATATCATTTCTCCTTCACCAAACATCAGCCACATCACAGAAAGTATAGGATATACTTTATGTATACGACCGATTATGTCATCACTGATTTTTTTGTTACGACCATTAAGTAGCTGGGAAATTGTCGGACGAGGGATTCCACATGAATCTGCCAGCATAGAAGGGGTGATACCCTCTGATTTTATGAAAATATTGAGCCTATCTACTAAATCCATTTGTTTACAATATGAAATTTAACAATGCAAATATACGATGTAAAAATGTAAATAACAAATTTTTTAGGATATTTTTTGTAAATTGCGCTAAATTTGTAATATTAAACAGCGGATAAGAGGATTGGAAATAATTAAAGTGTATGTATCAATAATGACATATAACCGATTGAATAACAATATTATAAATATAATTATTATTGTGGCTTGGCTGAAATTGTAGAATATTTAAATAATTATAATCTGACACTTTAATTGTAATTTATAATATATTGATTATTAGTAAAATAACAATAATGTTAAATTTTGTTTTATGACAAAATTGACTTGAATTTAAATAAACAAATATAGAAATGGGAGTTTACACTACTAAATACATTTGTAATTTCAAATAAAAGAATAAGAATAACCCCGTTATAAATACTAAATAACGCTGTAAATTCCAATAGTTTGCAATTTCATGTCGTGTATTCGTAATTTGCGGATTTAAATTCCTAGTCTCTGTCATATTACATATTACCAAAATTTCTAATATTTTCGTCTCGTTCACAATCAATTTTAAATTTTTAATTCTAAATGACTTATAATCAGCTATGCTTATATCTAATATCCTAAGTTTTAGCAAGTTAGTGTTTACTATGGATTAATCTGATTTTTAATACATTTTTAATGCAGATAATACCATATTTGTGTATCTCACAAAAAAATATTACTTTTGTAGATAAATAATAATCCATTTAATACCAAATGAATAAGAATTTTTTTGATTTTTGCCTTTTGACTATATTAGCAGGGGCTATTTTAACAGTTATTCCAACCATGGATGCAAAAACGAGTGAAGAGGCGCTGGCAAATCTTCCATCTTACAACGGGACTGACTTAGAATATGTGCATGATGAGTCGGGTAATCATTTCACATTATGGTCGCCTGAAGCAGATTCCGTAATGGTGTTTATTTACAGAAACTTTAACGCGAAAGAACCTGTTAAAGAAATTGTCATGAAAGCTGAGAAAGATGGTGTATGGCGTGCTAATGACCTTACCCGCTTAGATGGATGCTACTACACATTTAGAGTCAAATATCATGGTAAATGGCTTGATGAAACTCCGGGTGTTTGGGCTAAGGCTCTTAGTCCTAATGGGCATCGTGCAGCTATCATAGATTTTTGCAAGACAAATCCCGAAGGATGGGATGGCGATAAAGGACCCGAAGTGAATAATATTACAGACGTTGTCATATACGAAATGCACCATAGAGATTTCTCAATGCATGCTACAAGTGGGATTGTAAATAAGGGTAAATTCCTTGCCCTTACAGAGCAGGATACACGCTCACCTGAAGGATTTGCAACAGGCATAGGCCATCTCAAGGAACTTGGCATTACACATGTACACATACTTCCGTCTTACGACTATAACAGTGTAGATGAGCTAAATCTTCCATCAAATCAATATAATTGGGGTTATGACCCATATAATTATAATACTCCAGAAGGTTCATACTCCACAAATCCTGCTGACCCATACAGCAGAATCCTCGAAATGAAAGAAATGGTGCTTGCACTTCATCAGGCTGGTATCGGTGTAATCATGGACGTTGTTTATAACCATACTGCAGGAAAGGATGATTCAAACTTCTCTCGTACCGCTCCGGGATACTATTATCGTCACCGTCCGGATGGTTCGTATAGCGATGCGTCTGGATGCGGTAATGAGACCGCATCTGAGCGTAAACAAATGCAGAATTTCATAGTTAATTCTGTAAAATACTGGGCAACGGAATATCATATTGATGGCTTCCGTTTTGACTTGATGGCTATTCACGATACAGAAACTATGACTCGCGTGGCGAGAGAGCTTAAAGAAATAAACCCATCGATTTTTGTTTACGGAGAAGGCTGGACTGCCGGAGACTCTCCGCTGCCAGTAGAAAATCGTGCGCTCAAGGAAAATGTGTCTAAGATGACGGGCATTGCTGTATTCAGCGATGATATACGTGATGCTATTAAAGGGCATTACAGCAATGCAGCAGACTGCGGTTTCGCCACAGGAAAACCAGGCAATGAAGAAACTGTAAAAATCGGTATTGTAGCTTCTACTGCTCATCCTCAGGTCGACTATTCTAAAGGGAACAATTCAAAGTTTGCTTACGCATCCGCTCCTACTCAGATTATCAATTACGTTTCATGCCACGACGACCTTACACTTACCGACAAACTTGCGAAGTCTATGGTGGGTGCAGACAAGCAAAAACGAATGAGAGCTGCCAGACTTGCACAAACCATCGTATTTACTTCGCAGGGTACGCCATTTATGTTTGCTGGCGAAGAAGTGTTCCGTGACAAGAAGGGGGTTCACAACTCCTATAAATCACCGGATTCTATTAATGCTATAGACTGGACATTGAAGTCAATTAATGCAGAGCAGTTTAATTATTATAAGCAACTGATTAGCTTGCGCAGAAGCCATCCGGCGTTCCGTATGACGACTGCTGAGGATATTGCTAAAAACATTATTTTTGACAAGGTGGATGTTCCAAACCTAATATCATATTCTATTTGTAACAATGCAAATGGTGACGAATGGAAGGAAATTAAACTAATTTTTAATGGTTCAGATGAAGCTCGTGAACTAAAGATTAAGAAAGGAGATTGGACAATTATAGCACAGGATGGTAAAATAGATTTATGTGGTATTGCCACCACTAAAGGTGGCGAAATATCAGTTGAGCCTTGCTCTGCGCTTATCCTCTACAAGCAGAAATAATATTTGACAGCTAAGACTGTAAATAATTTGGCGAGCTTACTCTTAAAGGATTTATGCTCGCCAAATTTGTATCCTGAAGGTTTTCAAATTGGAGCTAAATGAATTAGTGCTTTTAAATCCAAGGTATGCCATAATTCATGTCAGACTCCATAAGCATGTGATTAAGGTCTAGTTTGGAAATTGCCTTCTGACTTACGAGCCAGGCATTAAATGCTTGCCTGAAGCCAGGATTCTCAATTTTTACTCTGCGAGCTTTGCTCATAGCAAGGTAGTCAGGATTAATTTCCAAGCCGAGGAATTTGCGGTAAAGAAGGCTTGCTGCGAAGCCGGTAGTACCGCTACCGCAAAATGGATCTAAAATCCAGTCTCCGCTCTTTGTGCTTGCTTGTATGATTCTTGTAAGTAAAGGCACCGGCTTTTGGCTTGGGTGCTGACCACAATCTTTCTCCCACATGGATACAGAAGGTAAACTCCACAGGTCTTTCATCTGTGAACCCTTGTTGAGGCTACTCATCAGCTCATAGTTGAAATAGTGAGGTACGTCTTTAGATTTTCTTGCCCAAATAATAAATTCAGTGGAATGTGTAAAAGTTCTGCATGATAGGTCTTTCGGTGGGTTGCGTTTTGCCCAAGTAATAATGTTTAAGATTATGAAGCCGAGCTTTAGCATTTGGCGTTCAATGCTGAAAATGTTATGATACGTACCTGATACCCATATTGTGCCATTGTCTTTCAAGTGATTTCGGCAAGCCGAAAGCCACCGGAAATTAAAGTTGTCTAAATCATCTATAGAAATGCTTGTTGCGCTATTATTGTTGTCAACGTGCGCCACGTTCCCATTGGTGCTGCCAATGCTGATGTCAGACATTAAGCTATAAAATCCCTTAAAACGGCGTAATACATAGGCATCGGGGCGAAAAAA
>JBJECS010000233.1:0-1739 GCA_051871335.1 Muribaculaceae bacterium
GTTCTTCAAAAGAATTTACTAATTTTGCACTTGCCACTTGACTCTACATTTTCTCTATTTTCCCCCAATTATTTTCAAAAAACAAAAATTTTAACTACCTTTGTCACCTACAACGAAAAAAACATGAATATTATGAAACTGAAAATTATCCTAATCGCACTGATAGCCACATTCGCTATTTCTGCACAGGCACAGACTGCCGAAGAAGTACAGGAAACTATCGACAAAATGCAGAAATCATCAACCCCTTGCAACGCTGCTCCTGAAGCTTTCAAGGACTTCATCGCAAAATTCTCAACTGATGCCGACTTCTTCAAATCTCGGCTCGACCTCACTGAAGATGAACTAACTAAATACGCCGATATTCTCATCCCCGAAAACATGATTGCCAAGCTCCCTTTCCAAAAAGACGACGACATGTACTACCAGTCTTACGGAGAGCTGCAATACAACAAAGCTTACATCGACTGCGGATGGGTCGACAGCTTCGTAACTCACACTTTCGAGTTTAAACGTCAAAATGGCGGAAAATGGTATCTAACTCACATTGTTCCAGGTGAATAAAATCCATTTTACGACAAAAAAACTATCAACACGCCATTTTACGCCATAATCAGGCTAACAGCCTGTCTAACAACAAGTTCTTAAAATGACAGACTTACTCATTTCGCTTTCCATCACAGACTACCTGAGCGCTACAGAAATCTTCGAGTGGTTTGTGAAAAACGCATCATACCTCTTCATCTTCATTTTCATGGTGATTGAGAGCAGTTTTATCCCTTTTCCATCTGAAGTAATTGTTCCTCCGGCTGCATACCTCGCTGTCGTAAACGGCTCACAGTCAGACCTTAACATCTTTCTCGTTGTCATCGTCGCCACTGCCGGAGCTCTCGTAGGCGCTATAGTAAACTACCTCCTCGCACTCACAGTTGGGCGACCTATAGTTTACGCTTTTGCCGATAGCAAACTCGGACACGCCTGCCTTATCGACAGATACAAAGTTGAAAAAGCCGAAAAATATTTCGACGAACACGGCGCAATCTCCACTTTTATCGGCAGATTAATCCCGGCTATCAGGCAGCTTATTTCTATCCCCGCAGGACTCGCAAGAATGAAATTCCACACTTTCTGCATCTTCACGTCACTCGGCGCACTCCTGTGGAACATCGTCCTCGCTCTTCTCGGATACTGGCTCTCGCTATCCGTCACATTGCAGGACCTTGACAACAAAATCGAGGAATACAACAGCTACCTCACTATATTTGGGCTTTGTATCCTCGCTTTCTGCATCGCTTACATCGCTTACAGTGCTTTCTTCAAGAAACACGACAAAGAAATACCTTCTAAAGACTTATAAAACAATAGTTTACAATGAAAGTAGCTCCTTCTATGCTCTCCGCGGACTTCGCAAACCTCCGCGCTGACATCGAAATGGTTAACAATAGCGACGCCGACCTTTTTCACCTCGACGTCATGGACGGCGTTTTCGTCCCTAACATTTCTTTCGGCTTCCCCGTTATGCAAGCTATCGCAAAATACGCTAAAAAGCCACTTGACGTCCACCTCATGATTGTAAACCCGCAAAACTACATCTCACAGGTAAGAGACCTCGGCGCTGAATACATGAACGTACACCAGGAAGCTTGCACTCACCTCCACCGTACCGTGCAGGCAATCCGCGCTGCCGGCATGAAACCCGCAGTAACTCTAAATCCGGCTACATCCGTCTTGACTCTTGA
>JBJECS010000234.1:0-8744 GCA_051871335.1 Muribaculaceae bacterium
TAAATGCTCGGAAATTAAGGCCAACAGGGACTCCCACAAAATGCAGACGCTCCTCCTGCTCACCATTTCTCACTTCGCACTCAGATGTCAGATACGAATATGTCAAACCCGTCATAAACGACAGCCTATCGCTACACCTAACGTCAGGCTCACACCAGTCTTTATCGGCAGATTATGACTGAACTTCCCGTTTTCATGAACCATTTTAAGTTTATTTACACTTGAGTCCGGTATTGAATCCGGATCTTCGTCTGGCACACCAATAGAGCCATCCCCTCCATCAGAAATATACTCGCGAGAATTTCCCTCACCCGCACTCATCACACCCGAATACAATCCGATGCTAATATTCTTTTCACTATTCACTTTCCGCTTAGCCTTATATGCCGATATTACTACATCTTCCTTATATTCAGGCAGTTGTTTATGGGTATCATTTCCCATCTTTTCTACATCTAAATCTAATTCTACGGGCGTATCCTGCTCATTTTCAGCATCTTTCACACCTACATTTTCATTCACACCGTTCTTCTCCTCTTCCCCCTCTCCCTCAGCATTCGCTAATGCTTCATCAGTTGACAAAACATCATTAGCCTTAACATTTTCCGCAACATTGTCACCCAGTGTCGCCCCGGCTACATTTTGGTTTTCAGCAATATCTCTTGCCAAAACTCGTTGTTCACTCTTTTGGGATGAATTGTTATTGACAATATCTTTGCCAACAACTTCTTCCGAAGATGCCACCACATCAAATGAACTCGTATCAAGGCTAACATCGTCTTTTATATCATTCACGGCAAAATAGCCAACTGCCACCAACGCCGCTATACATACAGCCACCGCCACCGTCCGTCTTATCCATAGCCACACCACCGCCTTTCTCCTGTTTCTTCGCTGCCGCACGACCCCACTCCAGATTTCCTCCGGAGCAGCCGTTTCAAAAGACTCCATGCGGTGCCTTATGTCGTCTATCCATTTGTCACCCATTTCTTTCACTATTGTATTGCCTTATATATTTAGCCAAATTCATTTTTGCTCTATAATACTGAGTTGTAGACGTTGATACGCTGATATTCAGCATCTTGGCAATTTCGCTATGGCTTTTGCCCTCTATCGCCCGCAAATTAAACACTGTGCGCAGCCCATCTGGCAACTTTCTCACCATACGGAATATCTCACTTGCCGGGATTTCGGTCACGTCAGTCTCTTCCTCCGCCACCTCCAAATCTTCAATATTCACAAATTCAACCCTGACATTGTCACGCAGATAGTGTAATGACTCATTCAGTGCTATTTTTCTCACCCAAGCCGTAAGAGAAGTGTCTTCTCTATATTCAAACGTATGAATGCGGTCAAATATCTTTATAAACACCTCTTGCACAACGTCTTTAGCAGCCTCATCATCAGCAACATAGCGACAGCAAAAGGCATATAGCATCCCTGCATAGCTGTCATACAAGGCTCGCATCGCCTTGACGTCACCGCTACGCACAGCCTCCAAAATTTCTGACATGCCGCTTTTCGCTTCTTGAGTCATTTTTTCTCTCTTCTATCTATATAATCCGCAAATTTCTGAAATACTGCACATACATCCAAAATAATTCAAAAAAAATTTCACAATTTAACGCAGTATTCCACACATTCTTGGATTATTATAGTAGAAACTTAAATTTTTAAAGATACAGTAAAATGAAAAAGACTTTAATTTTATTCTCCGCAGCATTGCTTACATTCGCAATATGCAGCTGCTCAGACGAAGAGGATGTAAAGACCATCTCAAAAATTGACATCTCTGAGGATGATATAGCTCAAATTCAAGCTATTAACGGCTTTGCATTTGACATTTTCGGGCAACTGATTGATGCTGAAGATGAAATCTGCAACAAAGTTTACACTCCTTTCGGACTGGACGTGAACCTCGCCATGCTCGCAAATGGGTCTGACGGAAATACTAAAGATGAGATTTTAAAAGTGCTTAATTACAACGACGTTCAGAAACTGAACAGTGTGTATAGCAAAATACTTTCACAGATTAAATATCTTGACAACAGCTCCACTGTCTCTCTTGCTAATTCTATCTGGGCACAAAATCACATTTCACTATACCATGATTTCGTAAATAATATGTCTGACAAATTCTTCGCAGACTGCAACAACACAGCCTTAAACTCAGAGAATTGTACAGACATAATTAACAAGTGGTGTGCTACACAGACTAACAACCTGATTCCACAATTTCTGACTAAAGCTCCGGATTGCGACCTCCTGATGCTTTCTGCCATATATTTTGAAGGGGCATGGACTACGCCTTTTGATGAAAAACAAACCGTCAACCGATGGTTCAATTGCATTGACGGCACAAAAAAACAGGTAAAAATGATGATTGGCAGTTTCGATACAGGTACTTATTACCGTAAACTCAGCAACTGCGAGATTCTCGACGTACCATTCGGAAACGGCAGTTTCTACATGTCTTTTATTTTACCTGACGAGGGCACTGAGATAAGAGAGTTTACAAAAAATTTCGACTACAACGAAATAGCTACAGTCGACAGGCAATGGTGCGGTGTGCATCTATCCCTCCCCAAATTCAAGATTACATACGACTCCGGAGATAAGTTAAACGACATCCTTATTAATTTGGGTTTAAGCGACATGTATTCTGAAGATGCGATTTTTAGCTATATGACCGATTTTCTATTACTCGTCTCAAGCATTAGGCAAGTCGCATCAATTGAAGTATGCGAGAAAAAAGTTGTTGCCTCCGCTATAAGTGAGGTAAATATGGAAGTTGGGGCAATAGTTCCTGACATTAGCGTTGACATAAATTTAGACCGTCCTTTTTTATTTGCTCTCAGAGAAAAAACAACCGGTATCTATCTATTTTTAGGTTCGGTCGTGAAATTTTAAGAAATTTAGACATTGATTTGGTAAAAAACTGATTTTGAAAAAACACGAGGGACTATACCGAGAGGAGTAGTCCCTTATTATGCAAAAAAAGTCCGCCTCAGCTCTTCGCAAAGGCGGACTTATGTTTAATATTTCGCATTATTAAAACTCTGCATTGCCCGGAGTACGTGGGAAAGCTATCACGTCGCGTATATTCGTCATACCTGTAACAAACAATACGAGGCGCTCAAATCCAAGACCAAAGCCTGAATGCGGCACAGTGCCGAAACGGCGTGTGTCAAGATACCACCACATATCCTTCATCGGGATATTTAGCTCCTCTATGCGCTTTAACAGCTTGTCGTAATTTTCCTCACGCTCTGAACCTCCGATGATTTCACCGATTGCAGGGAAAAGCACATCCATAGCGCGTACAGTCTTACCGTCCTCATTCTGCTTCATATAGAAAGCCTTGATTTCCTTCGGATAGTCTGTCAGGATTACAGGACGCTTGAAATGCTCCTCTACAAGATAGCGCTCATGCTCGCTCTGAAGGTCTGCCCCCCAATATACCGGGAACTCAAACTTCTTGCCACACTTTTCAAGGATTTCTACGCCCTCAGTATATGGCAGGCGCACAAAGTCTTGGCTTACAACCTGTTTCAGGCGTTCTATAAGACCCTTGTCATACATGTCATTAAGGAACTGAATGTCATCTGCCGCATTTTCCAGCGCATAGTTGATACAATACTTAATGAAATCCTCGGCAAGGTCCATATTGTCCTTGATGTCATAGAATGCTATTTCCGGCTCTATCATCCAGAACTCCGCCAAGTGGCGTGGTGTATTGGAATTTTCTGCACGGAACGTGGGTCCAAACGTGTAAATAGCCCCAAGTGATGTCGCTCCAAGCTCACCTTCAAGCTGACCGGATACAGTCAATGCCGTTGGCTTGCCAAAAAAGTCCTGAGTATAATCCACACTGCCATCCTCTGTCTTTGGCAGGTCATTCATATTCAGCGTTGTCACCTGAAACATTGCTCCTGCACCCTCACAGTCACTCTCTGTGATGAGTGGCGTATGAAGATAAAAGAAGCCGCGTTCATTGAAAAATTTATGGATTGCGAATGCAAGCACACTTCTCACGCGAAATACCGCGCCAAAAGTGTTAGTACGCATACGCAGGTGTGCCTTCTCGCGGAGAAACTCCAGTGTATGACCCTTTTTCTGCAGTGGATAAGCATCAGGGTCTGCCGTGCCGTAGATTTCAAGCGTCTCCGCCTGTACCTCGCAACTCTGACCCTTACCCATTGACTCTACAAGGCGACCCGTAACGTGGATTGCAGCTCCTGTAGTTATTGGCTTAAGTGATTCTTCGTCAAACTTCGCCATGTCAAACACTATCTGTATGTTTTTGATTGTTGACCCGTCATTGAGAGCCACAAACTGAACATACTTGTTGCCACGGCGAGTGCGTACCCACCCTTTGACACTTACCTCACTGCCAATAAGTTCTGCATTGAAAAGGTCTACTATTTTTATGCGTTCCATTATTTATGAAAACTGTTGTTTAATTATTCAAATGAACCCATCTTGAGGTAGTTAACCTCTTCCTGAGTCAGATAGCGCCAGCGACCGCGTGGAAGGTTCTTCTTTGTAAGACCTGCGAAATATACTCGGTCAAGCTTGGTCACACGATAGCCAAGTGACTCAAATATACGGCGGACGATGCGGTTACGTCCTGAGTGGATTTCAATGCCTGCCTGGTTACGGTCTGTTTCAGTAGCATAGCTGATAGCATCTGCATGGATTGGACCATCTTCAAGCTCAATACCGTCTGCAATTTTCTGCATATCCTCCTCCGCTATGTCACGGTCACACCATACATGATAGATTTTCTTCTTCACGTATTTCGGGTGCGTCAGCTTTGACGCAAGGTCACCATCATTTGTCAGAAGAAGTACACCTGTCGTATTTCTGTCAAGACGTCCTACTGGATAAATGCGCTCGTTGCATGCACCCTTTACGAGGTCCATTACGGTTGTTCTGCCATTCGGGTCATCTGATGTTGTCACACAGTCCTTTGGCTTGTTTAGCAGGATGTAGCACTTGCTCTGCAGTGTCACAACTTCATCCTTAAATTCCACTACATCTACAGGTGAAATCTTTGTTCCAAGTTCAGTCACCACATTGCCGTTAACCTTTATAAGTCCCTGCTGTATATATTCATCTGCCTCACGGCGTGAGCAGATTCCTGCATTTGCCATGAATTTATTTAGACGTACCTGTTCATTTGGGTCTGGTATTGGCATTTCATACTCTATGCGCTTTGGACGCGGAGTAAAGCTCTTGCCTGGACGTGGACGCTGCTGCTGTGGACGGCGCTTAAAGCCTCCCTGACCGCCTTGCTGATAGCCGCCGGGACGCTGCTGATAGCCACCCTGACCTTGTGGACGATAGCCACCTTGTCCCTGTGGACGATAGCCTCCGTTATTCTGGCGATAACCGCCATTATTAGGACGATAGCCGCCTTGCTGACGATAGCCGCCCTGACCCTGTGGACGATAGCCTCCATTTGGGCGATAACCGCCGTTATTAGGACGGTACCCTTCCTGACCTTCAGAAATATAAGTACTTTCTCCTTCGCCCTGGGGACGATAGCCGCCGTTATTAGGACGATAGCCGCCCTGGCGCTGCTGATAGCCGCCATACTGCTGGCGCTGCTGATAGCCACCCTGACGTGGCTGATAACCACCCTGACGCTGATAGCCGCCCTGGCGTGGCTGATAGCCGCCATTGTTCGGTGTATACCTTCGTTCTTGATTTTGAGAGCTTGGGAAAGACTGTTGTGCATTTGTGTCTTGTTCTCCCTGTCCTTCAGCTCCGCTCTGGTGCTGAGGATAATCTACATGCTCATAATTACCCTGTACTGGGCTGTCCGGATTGTTAAAACCTTGTCTTGAAAAGCCTATACGCGGTCTTTTCGGTCTTTTTTCTTCGTTCTCCATTTTTTTAAGTCATTTCAGACGTAGCCTCGCGGCATTGTCTACTTTTTGGTTAAAAATTTATGATAAAAAATTAGTGAATTATCTTACTTATTGGAATAATTTCTTTGCATTTCTTTTTTGCACTGCAAAAGTAATAATTTTTGTTTGAATTTCCATCATTCAAAACAATTATTTTCATTTAATCAAAATAAAAAATGTTAAATCACCCTTTCTTGCTTCACAAAACTCCTTTCCCTCTTTATTCACTACTCTATACCCACTGCTTATTACATTTTTGTGTGAATAATACCTAATAAAAGAAATTTTTATTAACTTTGCAAAAACATAATATGCTAACTCACCATTACCCATGGAAAAGGACATAATATCATTATATAGTGAACGTTTCCGCTGCAACTTCAGCCTGCCGGCACTGTCTCTATACGGCACTGACGAAAACCTCACTTACGGCGAATTTGCAGCTCAAATCGCTAAGCTTCACCTCCTGTTTTCAAATGTCGGAATCAATAAAGGAGACAAAATCGCTCTCCTCGGCAAGAACACGCCAAAATGGATTACCGTATTCTTTGCCTCACTCACTTACGGAGCTGTTGTCGTCCCTATTCTTAACGACTTTAACCCTCACGACTCTACTCACATCATAAATCATTCCGACGCACGACTGCTTTTCGTCAGCGAATCTAACTGGGAGCCCATTGAACTCGACGACCTGCAACACATTGAGGCGATTTTCTCCCTCGACAACTGCCGACTTATTGCAGACCGAAGCGAAAATAACGCTATATCCGAAATTTATGCTGCTCTCAACGACGAGTTCGACAAAAAATATCCCGACGGTTTTAAAAAAGAACATATCATATACGAGCCGAGAGACATCCACGAAATTGCACTTATAAATTACACTTCCGGCACCACTGGCTTCTCTAAAGGCGTAATGCTCACTTACGACAACCTCGCCGGAAACATCTATTTCGGAATTAAAGAAAAACTTTACTGGCCCGGTTCTCACTGCCTCTCTTTCCTCCCGCTCGCACACGCTTACGGATGCGCTTTCGATATGCTCGTGCCGCTCGCCGAAGGTGCTCACCTTACAATATTTGGAAAAACTCCGGCTCCTAAGCTCTTGTTAAAGGCTCTCGCCGACGTTAAGCCAAATCTCGTCATCTGCGTTCCACTTATCCTCGAGAAAATCTACAGAAAACAGATTGTTCCGATGATTACAAAGCGGCACATACGCTGGGTTCTCGCAATCCCTTTCCTCGACAGCGTCATTTACGGCAAAATACGAAACAAACTAATCGAAGCCTTTGGCGGACAATTTGAAGAAGTTATCGTTGGCGGAGCTCCTATTAACGCCGAAGTCGAAGAATTTCTTCACAAAATAAAATTTCCATTCACCGTCGGATACGGCATGACTGAATGCGCCCCGCTCATCAGCTACACTCACTATAAAGATTTTATTCCTACATCTTGCGGTAGAACTCTGCCTAACATGGAAAGCAAAATCGACAGTCCTAACCCGGAAAAAATTCCCGGCGAAATTTGCGTCCGCGGACAAAACGCAATGGTTGGATACTATAAAAACGAAAAAGCTACCGCCGGAGTCATAGACGAAAATGGCTGGCTACACACCGGAGACATGGGCGTTCGCAGTGCCGACGGAACTCTTTTCATAAAGGGACGTTCTAAGACAATGATTCTCTCTGCCAGCGGACAAAACATATACCCGGAAGAAATCGAATCTAAGCTAAACAACATGCCTTTCGTCTCTGAAAGCCTCGTTATTCAGCGTGGAAACGGACTTATCGCACTCGTTTACCCCGACACTGAGGAAGTTGACCGCGCAGGACTATCCGACGACGATTTCATCGCTAAAATGGAAGAAAACCGTATTGAGCTAAATAAAATTGTCGCTCCTTACGAGCAAGTCGCTTCCATCAAAATCATGGCGGAAGAATTTGAAAAAACTCCTAAAAAATCAATAAAGCGTTTCTTATACTACAACGTCGAATAGTTCTAACTATTTCATGAAAATCGTTATCGCCCCGGATAAATACAAAGGCTTCTTCTCCGCAGAAGAAGCCTCTGATATTATGTACGATATAGTCCACCGCAGACTTCCCGACGCTGAAATAAAAATCTGCCCTATGGCAGACGGTGGTGAAGGAACCGCCAAAATTCTCTCCAAAAGCATGGGTGCTATTCCATTCACCAGCACCACCAAAAACGCATATAATGAAGACATCTCCTTCACATATTATGCTACTGACTCTTGCGCAATCCTGGAAAGCGCCGAAATCATCGGGCTGCAAAAAGTAAAATCTCCTCTCAGCCCTTTAGACGTCAGCACATACTCACTTGGCAAAATTTTCGCACACCTCACAAAAGAATATCAGCAAACAATCCTCTGCATCGGAGGCACATCAACCGTAGACTGCGGCATCGGATTCCTACAGGCTATGGGAATGGTCTGCAAATATCAAGGGCATATCATAGATGAAATTTTCACGCCTCGCAACTACCTGCATTTCGACGAATTTATATTCCCTGACATTCCAAACTGCACCACAAACTCGCACATCGCACTTTGCGACGTTCAAAACGACATATTGCGACCTGACGGTCAAGACATGACTCTCTTCGCTCCACAAAAAGGACTAAAACTTTCTGAGATGCCATTTCTAAGACAAATGATAAAACACATCACTACCATAGCAAAATGGAATAGGACAAACAGCTTTGCACAAATCATTGGAGCCGCCGGAGGAGGACTCGCTTTCGCATTCGCTCAACTATTCAGCAATGTCAAACTCGGCGCACAATTCTTAATAGAAAAATATGGTATTA
>JBJECS010000235.1:0-8698 GCA_051871335.1 Muribaculaceae bacterium
TCTCTTTTTCACTCACAAAGACAGTCTCGCTCTTGTCTTTCTTAGAGGAAATTTATGAATAATTCAGCATACTGCAACAACTCTCATTACACAAAAGATACAGCGAATATCGATTTTTAACATTTATTATATCACACACTCACAATAATTATATAATTTTTTTACTATTCACCGAAAAAAAATTGCTAATTTTGCAAATTAAAGATATAGGGCATATCAGGCTGATTCTGACTCTCCTGCTTACCGGAAAGCCTCCGCTCACATATCACACTAATATTCAGCACCTTACACAGTCTTCGGTGCGTTTTATATAATCCCCTCTCCTCACGCTATCCGACAGCGGTCGGCTGATACCATGCGTGCCTCCCTTTGATAATAAAAAAACGACATAAATGACCAAGAAATGGAACTATCTACCCCTTTCGACAGAAGAGCAAAAAGCGGAGGCGGATTTAGCAGAACGATTCGCCTCGTGTCCACCCGTCGGTGAACTGCTGGTACAGCGTGGGATTAAGACTATTGAGCAAGCTGATAAATTTTTCCGCCCATCTTTGTCTGACCTTCACGACCCGTTCCTGATGCCCGACATGGATAAAGCCGTTAATAGGCTCAACCGAGCTATGGGGTCAAAGGAGAGGATTATGGTATTCGGAGATTACGACGTCGACGGTACTACTGCCGTTGCGCTCGTCTACAAATACCTGCGTATCTACTACTCCAACATTGATTTTTATATCCCTACTCGTTACGACGAGGGATATGGTGTATCGCGCCGTGCTATCGACGAATTTGCCGAGCAAGGCGTCAAACTTGTTATTATTCTCGACTGTGGTATAAAGGCTAACGACGAAGTGGAATATGCTAAAAGCAAAGGCATCGATTTCATCATCTGCGACCACCACGTCCCTGACGACGAGCTGCCTCACGCTTGCGCTATCCTAAACCCTAAAATGGATAATACTTCCTACCCGTTCCACGACCTCTCCGGTTGCGGTGTCGGATACAAGTTCATGCAGGCTTTCTCTATCAGCAACGGCATTAGCCAAACTGACCTTGAGGGTATGTTAGACCTTGTCGCTGTCAGCATCGCCGCAGACATCGTCCCTATGATTGATGAAAATAGAATAATGACTTTCTTCGGGCTGAAACGACTTAACTCTAACCCTAACGTCGGGCTCAGAGCAATCAGCAAAATTTGCGGTTTGAGCGGTAAGGAAATCACTATCAGCGACCTTATTTTCAAAATCGGACCTCGTATTAACGCCTCCGGACGTATGCAGAGCGGTAGCGAGGCTGTTGAGCTGCTGATTGCGCGAGACATCGCTGAGGCTTACGAAAAAGGAAAAAACATCGACCAGTACAACAAAGACCGTAAAGAGCTCGACAAGCGTATTACAGACGAGGCTAACGCCATTCTCGAAGACCGTGGTGAAAAAGACTCCGAGAAAAAGTCTATCGTCATCTATAACAAAGACTGGCATCGGGGTATTATCGGAATCGTCGCTTCTCGACTTACTGAGCTTTATTACAAGCCTTCAGTAGTCCTAACTCTCTGCGACGGACTCGCAACTGGTTCTTCACGCTCTGTACAAGGTTTCGACATTTACCGTGCCGTAGACTCAACTCGTGACCTGCTCGAAAACTTCGGCGGACACCCTTACGCTGTGGGGCTTTCTATGAAAGAGGAAAACATCGGAGAATTTACTCGACGTTTTGAAGAATACGTCGCCGCTAACATTCTCCCCTCACAAATGCGTCCGCAGATTGATATCGACACATACATAAATTTCGCCGACATCACACCCGAATTTATGGCTATTCTTCACAAGTTCAATCCTTTCGGACCCGGAAACAATAAGCCCGTTTTCTGCACGCGTGGCGTACTGGACTTCGGGACAAGCAAACTCGTGGGGAAAAACCTTGAGCACATAAAACTTGAACTTGTCGACGACACTTGCGGTAAGGTCTTTAACGGCATCGCATTCAACATGGCGCAATACTTCGAACACATTCACTCGCAGAAGCCCTTCGACATCTGCTACACAATCGAAGAAAACAAACACCGCGGAGCCGTCAACAGTATTCAACTTCTCGTCAAGGAAATACACGTCAGCAAATAATCAGCTAACGCTTTATGCGACAGGCTAATAAGTTTATCGGCGCAGACCCTCGAGACGTTTTAAAAAGCTACTGGGGATATGACTCTTTCCGCCCTTTGCAGGAAGAGATTATATCCTCAGTCCTTTCTCGACACGACACTCTTGCGCTGATGCCTACCGGCGGCGGCAAATCCATCACTTTTCAGGTTCCGGCTCTCATTTTTGAGGGACTTACTATTGTGGTGACTCCGCTTATCTCGCTCATGAAAGACCAGGTAGACAATCTCCGCGCCCACGACGTGCCTGCTACTTTCATCCACTCAGGACTTTCACGCAGAGAGGCGGAACTCGCTATCGACAAGTGCAGATATGGCAAGGTAAAACTCCTCTATCTCTCGCCGGAAAAACTCCAGTCACCAACGTGGGAAACTACCGTAAGGCAATTTGACGTCAGCCTGATTGTCGTAGATGAGGCACACTGTATTTCACAGTGGGGCTACGACTTTCGCCCTTCATACCTCAAAATTGGTATCCTACGGAAGATTTTCCCCGCCGCGCCTATTATGGCACTCACAGCATCAGCCACAAAAGCCGTGGCTGACGACATCTGCGAGAAACTTTCTTTTCACGCCGACGCTCAGCGTTTCTCTCTCAGTTTTGAACGCCATAACATCTCATACATCGTCCGCCCTACTACCGACAAAATTGGAGAAATGTGCCGTATTCTGCACAGTACATCCGGCACGGGTATCGTTTACGTCCGCTCTCGAAAACGCACCACCGAACTCGCTCAGGCTCTAATCGCGGAAGGTGTTTCTGCCGATGCTTATCACGCCGGACTTTCACCTGAAGAAAAAAACGAAAGGCAAAACCGGTGGAAAAACGACGAGACTCGCATTATCGTCGCAACTACCGCTTTCGGTATGGGCATCGACAAGCCTGACGTAAGAACTGTAATTCACTACGACATTCCATCTTCCCTCGAGGAATATTATCAGGAAGCCGGGCGTGCAGGACGCGACGGAAAGCCTTCATTCGCAATTCTGCTTACAAACAACTACGACCGCTCTACTCTCACTCGTCGTGTCACTGACGCATATCCGCCAAAAGATTTCATCCGTAAAGTCTATACTCTCACTGGTGCTTTTCTCGACGTCGCTGTCGGAGCAGGATACACACGTCTTTTTGAATTTGACCTCAGAAAATTCTGCCAAATCTATAAACTCGATGCCGCGCCCACTCACCGCGCTCTCAGCATCCTGACACAGGCGGGATATATTGAATACAACGACGACTCTTCCTCGCAGGCTCGAGTGATGATGATTATGAATCGTGAAGAACTGTATTCGCTCTCTTTGCCGGATGATGTTGATAAGATTTTGACCGTTCTTCTCCGAACTTGCGCAGGGTTGTTCGCAGACTACGTTTACTTCAGCGAGGCTTCAATAGCCATGAAACTGAATATGACTCAGGAACAGGTGTATAAAGGTCTGCTTATGCTCGCCAAAATGCACGTTCTCCACTACGTCCCTCGCCGCACCTGCCCTTATGTCCTTTACACAACTGCTCGAGAGGAAGAACGCCACCTAATAATCCCTCGCACCGTCTACGAAGACCGTATCGAGCAAATGACACAACGCATTGAGGCTATGCGACGATTCGCTTTCTCGCAGGAGCAATGCCGAGTTGAAATATTATTGGATTATTTCGGACAAAAAGCCGACCATCCTTGTGGACAATGCGACTATTGCAGAAACATTAAGGAAATTAAGGGTGAAACTGTTAAAGCCGTATTAAACCCTGACGCGGCGCTAACATCATTACAAGAACTTTTCGCCTCTCGCTCCTCTATCACTCTCCCCGAAATCATTACTGCACTTGGCGGTGACACCGAGACTCGACGCCAAGCTATCATTGAAGCCATCCGACAACTTGCCGACGATGGCAAACTTTCTCTCGACGGCATCACCGTCGCACTCACACCACAATAGCCATTCCCGCTATTCTCTATCCCCCTCTCTTTCCACGCGTATCAGTTCCAATCGCGTAGCTGCTCTCTTCACGATAGTCATTTTCAGCCCTCCAAGGGTCAAAGTGTCTCCTTGTTCCGGGACAGAACCTGTTGTAATGAAAATATAGCCTGCAAGCGTCTGATAGTCATCACTCTCCGGTATTTCAAGGTCAAACGACTCATTGATTGACTCTATCTCAGAGCGACCTGAAAATTCATATACTCCCGTCGAAACCTCTCGCATTACGAGACGTGAATGGTCATGTTCATCCTGAATATCACCGAAAATTTCCTCCACAAGGTCCTCAAGCGTCACCATTCCTGCAGTACCTCCAAATTCATCTACGATAATTGCGATTGAACGCTTTTCCGCAAGCAGGCGGCGCATCATTTTATTGGCAAGTAGTGCCTCTGGAGCATAAATAACCGGCTTTATATTATCCTGCCACTTGCGTTCAGGATGGAACAGCTCCGACACATGGATATAGCCGAGTATATTGTCTATATCTTCCTTATACACAATGATTTTGCTTCGTCCGGTTGTAGTGAATAGCGACGAAAGCTTTTCTGTAGTGATGTCGTCTATATCCACGGCAATGATTTCATTGCGCGGTATCATACAGTCGCGCATATGGATTGACGAGAAATCAAGCGCATTGTGGAATATCTTCACCTCATTTTCTATTTCCTTCTCCTGTGCCGGATTTTCTTCGATAGTACGCTCAATAAACTCGTTAAGGTCGCCTATTGAAAGATAGCCCAGCGTATCAGACGAGTCTTTTACGCCGAATATCTTCATCAGCATTCGTGATATTCCGGTAGAAATCAGAGAGATAGGATACAGTATCAGATAGATGATGTAGATAGGAAGTGCAAAAAATTTCAGCGACGAGTTGGGATTTATGCGGAATATCGTTTTCGGCATAAACTCGCCGATTATCAGGATGACTGTTGTCGTGATAAGCGTTGATAAAATCAGGTTCACCGCATCACTTTCCACATGCGCCTCAAGGAAGGGCTCAAGTATTGCCGCTGCCGCAAGACCATACACCACCAGCGTAATATTGTTGCCCACAAGGATTGTGGAGATGAAAAACGATGCGTTTTTGTAAAATCGGCTAAGGATTGAAGAGATTAGCCCACCTCGCTTTATGTCAAGCTCCACTCGCACGCGGTCTGACGTGATAAAGGCTATTTCCATTCCCGAGAATATTGCGGAAAGGAATAGCATGGTGAATAGTAATATCAGTGCGCTCGTTGTGTCCATTATTGTTGTCTTAATTGTAGCTCTCCTTTTTTCCCGGGCTTATTTTCCTGATGGCTTGCCGGTTTATTCTCATCTTCGTCAGCCTTCACTGCTGCCGTATCAGCCTTTTGAGCATTGCGGTCTGGAATAGGGAAAATTCCCGACGGACGATTTACCACATAGTCTGTCATCTGCTCATTCGACGTAAAGCCATAGCCCTCTATAATGCGGTTTGAACGCTCTATGTGGATAAAGGAATCGGAATAAACTGTGCGAGTATCCTGGTCCCAGAATATCTGCTGTGTGAGAAATTTGTCGCCCACTGTATTTTTCATTCTCACATTGCCGTCAAGGCGCCACAGTTTCCGCTGAGAGAAATATGTGGCAGAGTCGCATACTATCGACGCATCCACCCGCATATTATCATCGTACTTCTCCAGATGCATGCCTTCCGGAAATTTCCAGCACGCATCCATGCGGTTTTCAAACATCAGCCACAGCGGAGTGGTGATATGATACCGCGTGTAGCCTGAGTCGGAGATTAGAGTTGATACGTCGCGCGTCAGCATCGTTGGCACTGCATCCGGGTCGGTTACTGCAGCCTCTGTCGCCATTTTCTCGTCTGAACAAGACGTGACACCTACGGTGGTCGCTATCATCGCCACCAACGCAAGAGGCATCAGCCGCATGCGGCGTAATATGTGGTCTGTGGTCATTCTCAGGCTCTTAGTTTATCTTGTTGCGCCAGAACCAGAGCTCGTTGAAATTGATGCCTATGGTGATAAACAGGTAGTCTTCCTTTACGAGCGGATTTGGATATGCCTGGCGGTGTGAATATTCCACTCCCAGGTTCAGCACTGTCTTTGATGCCGGTGCAGGGAGTCCGAAGCCGAGGCTGACTCCATATTCTTTCACGTTGTTGTCGCCATATTTCATATAGTCGCGGTTGTAATATCCGCCAAGGCGATACTGTACGCGCTTTATCCACGAGCCGCGCTGATTTTGAACATATTCCAGTCCTGCCGCCACTTTCCACCGGTCATCAAACGTTGAGCCGGAGAAGCCCTCTATCGGCGTGAATTTAGCCTTGCTCCACGGCTGGTAGGTGAAGTCTGCCTCAACCATCAGTCGCTTGTTTACCTGCATATTGACTCCCACGCCCCATGTATCAGGACGTGAATAGTTACCCTTCAGGTCCATTTGACCTATCGTGTCAGGCACTGCGTCGTTTGACGTGTCATATATCATGCCAAACGTATTTCCGCGGAAATCCTTGCCGGGGCTGTATGTCGCTCCGAATGTCAGACTGCGAACCTTGTCAAGCGGCAGGTGATATTGCAAGCCAAACTGTACATTATAGTCGCGTACCTCTATCGTCTGCTCAAACAGCGATGTCGAGCCGCCTTCTACATAGGCATAGTTGTCATTGCGGATATTGCCGAAAAGATAAGCGATATTTGCGCCCACCGACAGTCCGCGCCACGGCTTAACGCCAACACCAACATACACCTGGTTTATCCCGCCGGAGCCAAGGTAGGAATTTGACCCGTTTTCTATTTCATTGCCAAATGAATAGCCTGTTGATGAATAAGGCAAAAGTCCGGCTGATGCGCCTATATACTTCGTTATCGGCACTTGCAGGGTGATATAGTCAAGACCGCCGCCAAACTGGTGAGTCTTTGCTCCATTGTCATCTGCCCAATATTTCGTCATGGTCATTCCCATGTCGAATAAAAACGTTAGTGAGTCGATTGACGCATAAGACGCCGGGTTCATCACGTTTATCTGTCTTCCGGACTGCATCGCATAGCCCACGCCTCCCATAGCGCGCTGCGTTGACGTCGCATTGTCTTTTAATAGTCCGAAGCCAAAACGCGAATACGGCGACATCTTGTCTTGTGCCGCTGCACTGAAGATAAAGCCCATTGTCAGGGCTATTGAGATTAATATTTTATTTAGTTTCATTATACGTTAATATTCCTTGTTGTAATTGATGATTATATGATAATATTCTGTTCAGTCCTATCGACACAAGGCATGGCTTTGCCACTGCCTTTATAGGCAGCTTCTTCGCCATATCAGTCCCCCAGCCGCCGGTAAGTATCAGAGTCGTGTCTGCCGGCAGTTGAGACATATAGTAGAGTATCTCACCTATGACGCCGTTCACCGCACCTGAACGCATCGCCGTCTCTGTGCTTTCGCCCCACAGGGGTGTCTCCCCCTTGCTGTCTATCAGCGGCAGACGACTCGTATACGCATTCAGCGCACGTAGACGCATTCCTATGCCCGGTGCTATGTTTCCCCCGCGAAAATGGCAATCTGCAGTCACTACGTCGTATGTAATCGCTGTGCCTATATCTACAACCAGCGACGTCTTGCCCGGATTTATCACCGTCGCGCCTACTGCTGCAGCCACTCGGTCCGCACCAAGTGTCTCGGGTGTTGAATAGTCTATCTCCATCGGTATCGGCATCTCGCGCGTCAGAACCTTTACGTTCTCCGCTCCTAACAGCTCTCTAAGCGTCTCAAGGATAAACTCATTTCCGTCTGTCACAGTGCATAGTATTGCACATTCCGGAGAATACTTCTCAACTATATTGCAAAAGTCCTCGCGCACAGCTTCAGGGAAGGATTGCTGCCATATTGCACGCCTCCCCTCCCATACCACCGCCTTTGTTGCAGTGTTTCCTCGGTCAATCGTGAGATTTCTTCTCATTTCGCCGACAAAATTACGAAATAGTATTTAATTAACACTAATGATGTGACGCTTTTTTTGTCTCTTTTCCGTTTTTTTAATGTATAATCACATTTTTACACCTCATTCTTATCTCATAATTCCCTAATTCATTATTCCCCAAATAGAAAAGCCTGCAACTCTGCAAACATCACCTCCGGCATTGTCCATCTTATCTATTTCCATCCTCCAATCCCCCAAAACAGCAAAATAATGCATTCTAATCCCTCTAAATTCACCAAATAATGCAATCTAAGACTCCAAAAACAGCAAAATAATGCAATCTGAATTAAAAAAATTCACCAAATAATGCATTCAATAAAAATAAAAGTAGTAAATTTGCAACATCAATTAAAACATAAAGCATTGACACTGTGATAGATAAACGTAACATAGAATTTGTATTGACCGACCAGCAAGACGAAATTGGCAGAAAAGCTTCGGAAAAACTCTGCAACCGAGACGAAGTAAGACTTGTTGACTTAAGCAGCACGCAGGCACAAGTTGTTATCGGTGTGCGCAGAAGTGGAAAATCTACGCTTTGCTATCAAGCGCTTAAAAAAGAAAATGTAAAATTCGCTTACGCCGACTTTGACGATGAGCGTCTT
>JBJECS010000236.1:0-1721 GCA_051871335.1 Muribaculaceae bacterium
CCTTTTGTGTGCTGAGCCTTGTGCGGAGTGATGAGTTAAAGAAAATCATGAGCAATGTCTTGTTTTTGCCCAGATGCGTGAAGGCGAAGCGGTCTTTTTTCACCTCAATCGCCTCAGCCAGAGCGGCGCGCAGGTCGCCGATATCGTTTACGTTAGTAAAATGTCTCATTTTCGTGTAATGTATAATTCAATTATTTTGCAAAATTACAAAAATCCGTCGTAATCGCCTAAAAATGACACAAAAAACGAATAGCTATCGTATTTTTGCCTAATGATTTGCTTGATGAAAGATGTGTTTCACGTCGTATAGAGGTATTATGCTGATTTTACGATTTGTTCCCCTATCCTCAAAATTAAGTACTCCGTAATTTTCAAGTGAAAGGCGAACAGCATGTGTGATATTTTTTTTAGACATAAAAAGCCTCAGACTCTTCATTTTGCCACTCGTACCTGACTTAACTTCAATAGGAAGGACTTCTGCATCCTTAACGGTTATGTAATCTACTTCAGAGCTTGCACCATTACCAAGCGCTTCCCAATAAAAAAGGTCGTGAATCACTCTCGGTGAAGCATATTTCAACATTTCCCATCCAGCGACCATTTCAGTGAGGCTGCCTTTATTAACAAGGTCTTCAGCGGTAGCTACCAATATGGATTTCGTCACACGTCCCGCCTCGCCCATGTCAAGGTCTATAATTCTGAGAAGAAGCCCACTATCCAAATACAAATATTTTTTAAACTTGTTGTTGACTTCAGCTCCAAGAGGCAGTCCATTTGCAGCGGTATGCTTCACTTCCTTGATTATTCCGGCATCAGCCAAAAGACAGAGAGCCCTTTTAACATCTTCGCCACGGTAGCCGCCGGGTACTCGGCTATAAACAAATTTTCTCCCAACCTGCTCAACCACACTCTGCAATGTAGCTCTAAGAAGTTGAGGCTCAACACTTCCAGAATATTTAGCAAAGTCATCGTAATACGCTTGCTGTATGTCTTCCTGCTCTTGTGCACAAGCAAGATAATCGTGAGTATTGACCCAAGCACTGACGCTTGCCGGCATACCGCCTATTATCATGTATTTCCTAAATTCCTCTACAAGGCGATTGTGAAAAATCTCATCCAATGGCTTCTCCGCACTTGCCTCATTTTTCTCGGTTATAAGTCCTGTTTCACCCTGAGCCGAAAGAAATTCATCAAACGAAAGAGGGTACATATAAAGCGACCGAATCCTGCCAACTCCAAAGCTACTGATTTTTTTCAGTGTAAATTCAAGGAGGGAGCCGGCTGCTATTACATGCAATTCCGGAAAATCTTCACGGAAAAACCAAAGACTTTTTATTGCATTTACGCATGCCTGTATTTCATCGAGGAAAATAAGTGTCTTCCCCGGCAGTACAGGTATGCTGAAGTATGCGCTAAGCTTAGAAACTATAGCTTTTACTTCGATATTAGTAGTGAAAATCGTTTTCAGTTCTTCGTTTTTTTCAAAATTCACCTCGATGTAGTAATCGAAAGTCTTTGCAAGATTTTGTACAGAACGCGACTTACCCACTTGCCTTGCACCTCGCAATAGCAGTGGCTTATGGTCTTTTGATTCTTTCCAAATGAGCAGCTCGTTGTCTATCAGTCTTGGAATATACATAACATTATTTCTTATATTCTGCAAAGATAATTATTATTTACCTAATTATCAAACTTTTATAATTAATTTTGTAAAAATCAAG
>JBJECS010000237.1:0-1719 GCA_051871335.1 Muribaculaceae bacterium
TGAGTCTTGCAAAGACCGGTCATGGCATACAGATAGCAGTTTTCCGAGACCATGACGGACAGCTGTGGATACTCACAGGAGCCAAAGGAGATGATAAAGGCACCGCCAATGATATTTCCGGACCGGATATCTGCAAATTCAAGTTTAAGAATGGCGAAAAAGTGATAGCTGACGGACGTTCAAATTCGGCAATCAGTCTTACATACCATACACACCCGGAGGGTCTAAACAACTGCTATGCAGACATAGACGCAATAAACCGCTATATCTGCTGGCGTTCAACCGGAACAGCGGGCATCCGTCAGTACTGCATATATGACCTTGATGATTTTCTTGAAGGCAAAAACACGTTCTGTGGCAGAATGTTTGTAGAAGTAGGCACACAAGCGATAGTTGGAACGGGCGAGGAAAAGGATAATGGGTACCTGACATGGGCAGGTCAGGCATTTGCGCTGAACGGGGACTATATCTATGCCCTTGAAGGCGAAAGCAAAACGTCTGCAACGGCGATGGTAAGCGGTCAGCCGCCGATAGTGGTTCAGACCTTTAACTGGCGCACCGGTCAGAGCCTTGTACGCAAGGTGATAAACTATGGACGCATCAATAACATGGCATGGGGAGAACCGGAGGCAATGACCATCCGCCCAGACGTATTTGGCAATGCGACGATGTATCTCGGCATCACCAACAATGGTGCAAATGGCGGAAATTTCTATGTTTTTAAATTCCACGTAGACAGGCATATAGACAGCAGTGGAAATGTGATAGGCGACGATACAGCGACAGAGGCGAAAAGTTTTGACCCGGCTCAGTATTCAGGCATCAAAATGTCGCCAAGCGAAAGTGAATTGTCGTTTGAAGTGAAATCAGTGGCGGAAACGCAGTCGAAAACAGTTAAAATAAGCAGAACGAGCAGCTATATGTTCGGAACGTGGACAGCTTGCATCACAGGCAATGACGGCGCTGTGTTTGACGTAGAACTCACGCCGCATAGTGAGTATTCAGACAGCTTTGAAGCTACTGTAAACTTTACGCCAGACGGACTGAAAACGGCATATTCCGCGACGCTGCGTCTGAGCTCTCCAAATGCAGACGATATAATGATTCCTCTGACTGCATTTGTCGCAGTACCGAAAATCAGTGTAGATGTAGAGTCGCTGGATATGGTGGCAACTTACAATAGCTATGCGGAAAAAGAAATAACGGTGACCGGCAGCTACCTTGAAGGCGACATTACGCTTGCTATCGAGGGAGCGAATGCTGAAAAATTTGAGTTGAGCCAATATTCAATTTCTCAGGCAGATGGGAGTGCTAAAATTGAGGTAAAATACACTCCGGTAAGAGATATTACTCACCATACGGCATCAATCCGCATTTCATCTCCGGGCTGCGAAGATGTGGTAATTCCAATCAATGCAGAGTCTACGGAGTGGAATGATGTGGAAGAAGTTTCGGCACAGAGTGTAGAGCTGTTGTATGATGGCGAGGTGATAAGTCTGTGTGGGGCAGAAGCTGAGAGCATCAGTGTGTATAATGTTTCCGGGGCTGTAGTGGCAAGTGTTTATGGTAGGAATGCTGTGAATGTAAGTGGCTTTGCTACAGGTGTTTATCTGGTTAGTGCCACGGATGTCGCCGGGAATGTTGTGGTCAAGAAAATAGTGAAGTAATTTATTACTGTCCGCTAAACCGTAAAAGAGTGAGTCCAACTTCTTGAAAGGC
>JBJECS010000238.1:0-8647 GCA_051871335.1 Muribaculaceae bacterium
CACGAAGAAGACTAAATGGAGCGTAAATATCTTCGCTGTTTCGAGAAAAATGATAGCCGTCGTAATTCTTTTTCAAAAGCGCATAAGCCTCCTCTGTAGTAACCCCCATATTTTCTGCATATTCCTCAACGCAAGGGCGCAGTACGGTATCAAGCTCTGTCTGGGTTATTCCGCAGATGCCTGAAAATTCATCAAGCATTGAAATCTGGTTGAGGTTGTTAAGTTCTGAGAATATGCTGAGCTGGGAGAATTTGGTGACACCGGTGATGAAGACGAATTTCAGCAGAGCGCCATCCATTTTCACTCGCTGGTAAATTCCACGGAGGAGCGTGCGAACATCATCGAGCAGCTGTGGATTATACATATTGCGCATCATTGCCGAGTCATACTCGTCAATGATTACAACAGTTTGCTTTCCTGTGGTCTCATAGATGTGACGGAGGAGCAAGCCGAAACGTGCGCCAAAGTCTTCTACTTTTCTATCTAATTTGTATTCAGCCTCATACGGTTCAAAGAGCAGGTCAAGGTTTTCACGCATTGCTGCAAGCGTAGTGCAGTTGCGTATCACGCTCATATCGAGGTGTATCACAGGATATTTCTCCCACTTCTTCTCAAGCTCCATTATTTTCAGTCCTTCAAACAGCTCTTTCTGCCCTTTGAAATATGCCTTGAAGGTATTGCATAGCAAGGACTTACCGAATCTGCGCGGACGAGCAAGGAAAACGTATTTATAGTTACTGACAAGATTGTAAACATATTCTGTCTTGTCAACATAAACCTTGCCTTGGCTACGGATTTCCTGAAACTGGTCGGTATCTATCGCGTATCTAAATTTCTTCTGTCTCATAATCTTTAGGCGTTTTTTGTTTTTGCAAATATACAAATTATTCAACTCATAAACAAGAAGTCTACTTCATTTTTGCCATATTCAATTTTTTTTAGAGCCTTACAAGGCAATCAAGTAACATTGGTAAAAGCCAAGTATCAACACCAAGAGCAATAAGGTCTTGCTCAGACTTTTTGACATCTGCAATTACACCCTCAAGTCCACCTTCATGACGCTCGGAGGCAAGTTCATAACAGTTTATAGCTTCGCGACAGTCTTTTTGCGCAAGCGCAATGTTACCCATCACGATATAATCGTCGGCAGTGGGAGCGCAGTTTACAATCTTGCGAAAACAATTTATCGCAGAATCATACTTATGTTTCATCACATGACAATAAGCAAGCATACGCAGTGCCGGCATATTTTCCTGCTCCATATAGCATAGCTTGTTAAGGATAGACATTGCTTCGTCATACTTTTTGAGAGCAACAAGCGACGTGGCTTTTTGCTGCATAACTTTAGTGTCATCCTGATTTCTTATGAGCAGGTCATCAAGGTATTCTACCGCCTCACGATGTCGGTTTAGCATTTGCAAACACTGTGCTATACGGCTGATAGTCCATACACTACCCGTTTCCATAAGTTCTGCCTTTCGATAATACTCCAAAGCCGTCTCTATCATGGCATGTCGCTGATAGCAGAACCCTATTTTCTGTAGAAGTTTTGCGCTGATTTCGCCTTTTTTCTCAGCGTAAAGAAAAAGTTTTAATGCCTCATCGTAATATTTATGCTTAAAGTAAAACTCTGAGATTAGGTTGAGTTCCTCGTCTGTAGTATTTCCAAATGAGTTGAGATGTCTGCAACCAACGATGTCAAATGGCTTTGCGAAAGGATTATTAAACTCTCCTTTGCGACGAAATAGCTTGAAAAATCTGTAAAGATTTTGCACAAAATTTGTGATATGGTTACGTCTGATTGTTTCAGGAGGAATTGATGACATGTCCAGTCCGGCAAAGTTTAGATTATTCATCTTCATCTGATTCATGATAGAATCTCTTTGCGATTGTGGCATATAATTACTTGTGTATAACAGCATTATCGAAAATTTATCGCTGTCACACACATTTGGCAGCGATTTCACCATGCGTGCTACGTCTTTTATCTCCTCGGTTTCCCCCACGACAGAATTATCTTCGCTAAACGGAGTAAACCAGGCTGACACATCGTTGAAAAATGGGAATGTCTTCAACTGGTTAAATGCGGACATGAAAATATCTCCGCCTTCATTCTGAAGTTTAAAAATCTCCTGCATCTTATCGGCAAGCGACGAATTTTGCAACTCTTCCATCCACTCTGGATTTTCCTCAAGTGAAGAAATGTCAAAAGTTTTTTCGTCAATTTTCAGGTTTGCGAAAAACTTGTTAAGGTCTTTCTGCATCTTGTGCAGTTCTGGCAGGATTTCGTTTTGTACTTTTTTCGTAATCCTCTCAGTATCAATAGTCTTAATAAGAGAGAATAGCACGTTTTTTATATCCTCGTTCCATGCGGGGACTACAGTAGTGTCTCTGAGTTTCTTTGCAAGTGAAGATTTAATAGGGTGGTTACCATTCATTAGCAGTGCAAGGACGGCACAAGTGAGCGCTACTACGGCAGTTGCAGAATTTTCAGAGTCTGAGAGAGAGCAATACGTGTCAATAAGAAGCTCCACCTTATTGCTGTCAAAAAATTGCAATACAGACAGCAAAATTGCAGGGAGAATTTGCAATTTTGCTTCATATGAAGCAGCTTCAGAGGTAAAGAAATTAAGCAAATCATTTTTTTCGGCAGTGGAAATGGGGAACGTGACCCATACGATATTGAAAAGGTCACGCAAAGCCTGTTCACGGCGTTTCTGGCTATCATCTACCTGCTCCACTCCTTCATATATGGCGTTGAAAAGTGATGTTTCGCTGCAAAGACGGAGATATGAGGTAATCGCGTCCTTGATGTTTGACTTTTTTGAGAGTTCTATTCGGCATTGGCTGAAGAATAGTGAGAATTCGGCAACTGACGCTGTGGTTTTCTTTACTGTGTCAAGTAGGGAGTAAGCCTTGACAACATAATCGTTGTAATATGCTGCACGCATAGGGTCTTCAATGCCTTGCTGAACATAATAGAGCATGCGGCGATATTCCTCGTCAAGCCGGCTGCAGTCCTCTATCACCTGCGCATCTCGCTTATTATCAGCAAGTTTACGTATCGCATATATTGCATCAAGAAGCCTGCTTTCTGCGAGCAGACTCTCCACTTTCTCATATTCCGTATTTACTACATTTGCCATAATTTTCTACCTTTTTCGTTATATCTTATCTCTATTACAAAAATCTTGCCAAGTTTTTCATACAAAATAATTATTTAGACTCTTTCTAAATTAAATTACTATTCGTAACTTTGCAGTCTAAAAACACAAATTATGACACTCGACGAACTGAAAACAGGCGAAAGCGCGATAATACTAAAAATTCATGGTTACGGAGCTTTCCGCAAGCGCGTGACTGAAATGGGGTTTGTACGCGGCAAAAAAATTGACGCCATAATGAGTGCACCTACTCACGACCCTGTGAAATACTCCATTATGGGGTATGAAGTGTTGTTGAGACGTGCTGAAGCTAAGTTTATTGAAATAATTCCATGTGACAAAAATTGCGAAGTAACCCATTCTACCACTCGCACCGCCGTCAATGACAATGACGATATAATACAGATATATGAGGGAGAACGACACACCATTAACATCGCCCTTATCGGTAATCCAAATTGCGGAAAAACTTCGCTGTTTAATGTCACTACAGGGGCCAAAGAGCATGTAGCAAACTATGGAGGCGTAACTCTTGGTACAAAAACCAGCGTAGTGGAACACGCTGGATACAAGTTCAACGTTGTAGACCTGCCGGGAACGTATTCCCTCTCAGAAGACTCTCACGACGACCTGGTTGTACGCCGATTTCTTCAAAATGAGACTCCTGACGTAATTGTAAACGTAGTAGATGCATCAAACCTGGAGCGGAACCTCTTTCTCTCCACCGAGCTAATCGACATGGACCGACCCATGGTGATTGCCCTTAACATGTTTGATGAATTTAAGAAATCCGGCGCAAAGCTCGATTACGACTGTCTCGGTGGCATGATAGGCGTGCCTATGTTGCCAACCGTTTCGCGTACCGGCGAGGGTGTTGAAGCTCTTCTTGACGAGATAATTAAAGTTTATGAGCAGAGTGATGAGCATGTGCGACACGTTCATGTGAAGCTCACCGCAGACATTGAAAATGCTGTAAAGGTGCTCAAAGACATCATCAAGGAAGACAACTGCATTGAGCGACATTTCTCCCCTCGCTACCTCGCCATAAAGCTTCTTGAAGGAGACAAGGAAATTGAAAATGTATTGCGAGATGCACCGTCGTATAAACAATTGACCGAAGAACGAAACTCTCTTGTAGAAAGCATTAAATCACTGCACCGAGGTGAAGACATCGCAACGATGATTGCCGCTGAAAAATACGGTTTTATCGCCGGGGCACTCGCAGAAACCCTCACCGGCGGCAAAAATGAGAAAAAAGACACGTCTCATGCCATAGATGAGATTGTAACAAGCCCCAAATTCGGCTTCCCGATTTTCTTTGCGGTAATGTTTATCATGTTTTGGGCTACTTTCTCGCTGGGAACTTATCCACAAGACTGGATAGAGAGCGGAGTAAATTTCATCAGCAATATTATCCGTGAATATATGCCGGATGGTGTGTTGAAAGACCTCGTTTGCGATGGCATAATCGGCGGAGTGGGAGGCGTGATTATCTTCCTGCCGAATATCCTCATATTGTATTTCTTCATTTCAGTGATGGAGGACTCTGGATATATGGCACGAGCCGCATTTATTATGGACAGCACTATGCACAAGCTCGGACTGCATGGAAAGTCGTTTATACCACTCGTAATGGGTTTTGGTTGCAATGTTCCTGCCGTAATGGCTTCAAATTCGATAGAAAGCCGCTCAAGCAGGATAATAACCATTCTTATAAACCCATTTATGTCTTGCTCCGCACGACTGCCGGTATATGTGCTTTTGATAGGCATTTTTTTCAGTGAATATGCTGCGCTAATGTTTTTCGGTATTTATGCACTGGGTATCATTGTTGCAATACTCTCCGCAAGGCTGATGAGAAAATATTGGTATAACCGAGAAGAGACGCCATTCGTTATGGAGCTCCCTCCTTACCGCATGCCCACACTCCGCTCTTGTCTTCTCCACATGTGGAGCAAAGGGCGTGAATACCTCAAGAAAATTGCCGGAGTAATCCTTTTTGCCAGCATCGTAATATGGACACTAAACTATTTTCCTAACCACAACGCTGAACCGCTGACACAAGAGCAACTTGCCTTAATTGACGAATCCAAGATAGACCCGCAACACGACTCATATCTGGAAATGATTGGAAAAGCCATCAATCCCGCACTTGAGCCCCTCGGACTGTCTTGGAGAGCATCTGTAGCCGTAGTGACAGGACTTCCGGCAAAGGAGATAGCTGTCTCTACACTTGGAGTTCTTTACACCGGTGACTCTGAGGCTGAACAGGCTACTCTCAAGGAAAGACTTCAAGCGCCATCACCCAAAACCGGAAAACCTGACTTCACCCCGGCTTCTGCCCTTTCTTTGATGATTTTCATTCTTCTATACTGCCCATGCTTCGCAACAGTCGCAGCCATCGTCAAGGAATGTGGGTCATGGAAATACGGAGTATTTTCTATAATTTACAACACCACCGTTGCTTGGATTATCGCATTCATCGTCTATAATATCGCACTTAGATTTCTCTAAATTTGCTGCATTAAGAAAAAATGCGTAACTTTGCAAAAATTTGTAATTATACAGAAAATCAATATGATATCAATAGACGAGTTGCAAGACATCTTAAATGTTGCAATCAAATCAATAGAATATCCACAAAATCCTAACGGTCTATACGAGCCAATACGCTACACTCTTGAAGGCGGTGGCAAACGTCTTAGGCCTATGCTGGCTCTTGCCACTTGTTCCGCTTGTGGGAAAAGTGTTGAGACTGCTATAAATCAAGCACTTGGGGTGGAAATGTTTCACAATTTCACCTTGCTCCACGACGACGTTATGGACCGCGCAGAGCTCCGTCGCGGAAGGCTTACTGTACACTGCAGATGGAATGACGCCACTGCAATCCTGTCTGGCGACGCTATGCTTACTATGGCTACAATGCTCGTCACAAAAAATGCTGGCGACAAACTCGCTGACGTTCTCGCACTCTTCAACAAGACTGCAATGGAAGTTTATGAGGGACAGCAATATGACATGGACTTTGAGCACCGTGAAGACGTGACTGTCGAGGAATATATTGAAATGATTCGCCTTAAGACGTCTGTATTGCTCGGTTGCGCATGCAAAATGGGAGCACTTATGGCTGGTGCTGACTGCAATGTACAAGATGCTATGTATCATTTTGGTGAAAAGCTTGGGCTTGCATTCCAATTACAAGACGACTACCTTGACACTTACGGCGACGCACTGCTTTTCGGAAAGGAAATTGGCGGAGATATCGTAAACAACAAGAAAACGTGGCTTCTTATCACCGCACTAAACGAAGACCGTTCAAGCGAGCTATTAAAACTTATACATTCCGGTAATTCGCTCAAAAACTCTGAAAAAATTGAGCGTGTAAAAGAAATTTACGACAGTCTTGACCTCGTTGCTCGCAGTAAAGCTCTTATCAACAAATATATCGATGAAGCTATCGACGCTCTCAAAGATGCTAATCTGAGCCGTGAAGCCCACGACTTCTTCGCGCAGCTTGCACTGCGTACTACAAACCGCTCAAACTAACGGCTCGGCATGCTAATTGACACCCATACTCACCTATACCTCGACGATTTTGCCCCCGATAATGAGGCAACAGTCAGGCGCGCTGTGGAGCATGGGGTGGAAATGATGGTTTTCCCTAACGTAGACCTCTCCACAATAGAGCCAATGAACCGGCTACACGACAAGTTTCCGAACAATACTTTTATGGCAATGGGACTGCACCCCACAGAAGTGAAAGAAAACTGGGAGCAAGACCTCAAGACCGTTTTTAAAGAGATTACAGAAAATAGAAGCAGATACGTTGCTGTCGGAGAAATTGGAATTGACCTGTATTGGGACAAAACTTTCCAAGTAGAACAGGAAATAGTATTCCTAAAACAGGCAGAACTCGCAGCGGAAATAGACTTGCCGATAATCATCCACTGCAGAGACGGGATGGACGTAATTCTTAGTCTGCTGCGCAAAATGCAAAAACGTCCAAAAGGCGTATTTCACTGCTTTGCTGGGAATGCAGACGACATTGAGGAAATTCGCGAACTTGGCGACTATTATTTCGGCATTGGTGGTGTAGTGACTTTTAAGAAATCCACACTCAAAGAACTGCTGCCAATCATTGGGGCTCACCGCATCCTCCTTGAGACCGACTCGCCTTACCTCGCACCTGTTCCTCACAGAGGCTGCCGAAACGAGTCTGCATATATCCCTGATATTGCTGCTTTTATAGCTAACGAACTAAATATTTCATACGAAAATATAGCGGACATAACATCCGCAAACGCAATTTCACTATTCAATCTAAGGTAAAAATTTTGACATTATTATGACAGACTGGCTAACGACAATCGCAGATGCTATCTGCGGCTATCCACTTTTCATCACCCTCATCGGTGGTGGACTCTTCCTTTTTATCCGTTCAGGAATGGTATCAATACGTCACCTACCCGACGCCATTAAGGAGCTCCGCCGAAAGCAGTCTTCTGGTAATGGTCAAATCAGCTCAGCTCAAGCACTTGCTTCCGTGGTAGCTGCCACTATCGGACTCGGAAATATTGCCGGCGTTACAATAGCACTCGTTGTGGGTGGACCGGGCGCAATCTTCTGGATGTGGGTAAGTGCCATTGTGGGCATGTCCACCAAATACCACGAAGGTGTGCTTGCCATAATGTTTCGCGGACAAGACGAGCACAGACTAAACCGCGGTGGCTCTATGTATATCATTGAGAAAGGACTTGGAGCTAAATGGAGACCTCTCGCAGTATTCTTTGCATTTGCAGGTATGTTTGGCACTATGTGCATCATGAACGCAAACCAGCTCGCTGAAGCGGTGGTAAGCGTTTTCACAACTCCTCAAGGCATTGAATCCAGTAGCTTTCTCAGAGCAATTTCATCAGCTACCACACTGACAAACCTTGAGTCTTTTCGACTCATCTGCGGTATTGTGATGGCTGCGATAGTGTCTGCTGTAGTACTTGGCGGCATCAGGAGAATAGCGCGTGTAGCGTCGATTGTAGTGCCTTTCATGGTGGGAATTTACTTCCTCATGGTTCTTTACATCATCATTACACATCTCGGTGCTGTGCCTGCGGCTTTCGCTTCTATCTTCCGCGAGGCTTTTAATCTTCAGGCAGGATTTGGAGCACTCATTGGTATTGCCATCATCGGAGCTCGACGCGCAGCACTCGTAAATGACGCCGGTATAGGTACAGCTTCCATCATGCACGGTGAGTCTCGAAACAACCAGCCGGTGCGCGAAGGGCTCATCGCAATGCTTGGTCCAAGCATCGACTCCGGGCTCGTTTGCACACTCACCGCTATCGCCATCCTTTTATGCGGTGACATTCAGTCTGCACACGGCGCTGTAAAAGGTCTTGAAATCGCCATGACTGCCTTTTCAAATGCAATACCTGGCGGACAATATCTCCTCCTCATCGTTGTTATATGTTTCGGACTTTCATCAA
>JBJECS010000239.1:0-8631 GCA_051871335.1 Muribaculaceae bacterium
TTCGCGACTTTTTTCAGAAAAATTTTACCACCCTTTCACTTCCGCTTGATTGTCAGCAATTTAGAGAAACAAAAAAAAATATTGTAAAACACATCTTTTGTCATCGCGAAACATAAATTACACCAAAACAAGCATCAATCAAAAAAATATCATTCAAATCTTATCACGCGGATACCCGTGAGATGAAAATTCCTCTTCATAAAGTCGCAAAGCGGCATGTCGCTAATTTCCACTTTTCCGTGGCTTGATGACGCATGAAGCAAATACGGCTCGCCATCCTTCACCACGATTATTCCCATATGCGACACGTCAAGGTTCTTTATATCACACGTCAGTGCCACCACGTCACCGTCTTTCAGCGCCCCCTTCACGGCCTTCCCAGTCAAATTTGAAGACTTTATATATGGGAAGCGATGGCTACGGTAACCCATTTCCACATCTTTTATCTTCCGATACACCTCATCATCAGCAAGTGCCGGATAAGACTTGCGGTTTGCAGACATGAAATCAATAGTTTTTACGAAGTATCTACATTCCGGCAGGCGATTTGTCACCTCCACAAAGTTCCCTCGATATGAATTATCCATAATCCAGTCTGAAATATAATGCAGGCGCGAAGCATAACCATTAAGTCTCCCACCGCGATACCGTATTCTCTCAAGATTGTAAATATAGTCCCGCCATGACGTGCGGTTTTCACCGGCTGTATAAGCCAGAGCCATCACCGTCTCCACAAACGTTGTGCAATCCAGCTCATCAAGGTTAACCCGCAACAGCTCCTTCTCGCCCTCAAGCGTATGGGCAACATATGGCGTGCCGATAAAAGAGCGCGCAATCGTCCCTACACGCTGATTTGCATTATCTATTTTCGCCGCTTCCACCAATATCTGTGTAATTTTTGCCGTATCCGACACCTCATTATGAAATTCAACCTCATCAAGCGTCACTGCGCGTGAAAACAGAGCACACATTGCCATTATGCCGAGTAAAATCTTTCTCATATCTTAAGTAATTCTTATATTTTCTGCGAATTTACAAAATATTGCGCTTCTAAGCAACAAAACAACACGAAAATTGGCGCAAAAAAAGAGCCGCACACCATGTGCGACCCTTTTTAATATATCCAAGAGATTATAATCTTAGAGCTTTGGAGCCTGCTTCATTGTAGTGCTAACCTTTTCAGTGTTAGACTTAATGCTGCGGCTTACGCCCCATGTTGCTGGGTGCTCAAGACGTGCACCTGCGCCCTTAACCTTTGATGCAAGTCTCTTGACGCCAACGTGCTTGGTTGCTGGAGTCTGTTCACCAGGTACGAGCTGGAATGCTCCCTCTTCATAGGTTCTATACCAGTCTTCGCCGCCAAAGTTAATGAAGCATGTATTTGCTGGAACGGTGATAATGCCTGATTCTGCATCATAAGTTGAATTAAGACCTGCTGCTGTAATTTCCTCTGGCGTTTTGCCTAATAGAAGTTCATACATATAGCCGTTTGAAATATATGCAGGACCATCCTCAAAGAATCCATTACCTGTAAACTGTGGCTCCATGATTACGTAGTTTGCATTTGATGCATCTACTACAATGTCATAGTTGCCAAGTGCGAAATTGCCAAGTGGAGTTTCTGGACCATAGAGAGATACCAGCTTTACAAGACCCGGCTGAGATGCGCTTGTCTTATATTCTACTGTCCAAATATAGTCGCTTGGAGTATATCCACCACCTGCGAGCAACCAACCGTCGAGTACATATGCTGTACCTGCTGTTTCCCAGTCGCTGCCGCCAAGGTCTACCTTCTGAGTGATTGAATATGCTTCCTGTGGTTCGCCACCTGCGTAAGTGATTACTACGATATTGTAGTTACCTGACTTTTCTACAGGGAATGAAAGCTCTGAAGTCTCTGTGATTTCCTGATATTCTACCTCGTCTGCAAGCATTGCTGCTATGATTTCATCTACTGTTGAACCAAGTACGCATGATACGCGTGCGCTCTCTACATCTTCACCAAGTGCTACAGTCACCTGCAGTGAGTTTGTATCATCTGGCGCTACGAGTCGACCATTATAGGTGATTTCTGCTGAATAGTCTGCTATTACTACACCCGGCATTACTACACGCCATGAGCCGCTTGAATTACCATACCAATATGGCAATGCATAATCAGGAATCATACCTGAATAGAAGCCTTGTTTCGGGAACGTGATGACTCCATCCTTCAATGTTCCGAACCATCCTGCATTATATACTGCTTCCCAGCTATTGCCATTATCCATATAATATTGTGCACGGGACTCAAACACTACTTCACCTGCTCCCCAGTTAAGACCTGTTTCAGTATAGCCAATGTTTACTGCATCAGGGTTAGTTGCGTCAATAATGATGTAATAGTCTTTTGATGTATCCCAGTCACCCGGCTCGTTGTATGGGAACGCAGCACCGTATGCATTTACAAGACGGTACAGACCCGGTGTCTTGTCATTTTCTTGAATTTCCACCTCATATGAAGTAGGTTCTACACCATTATAGATATTTGCAACAATTTCATCTGTATATGTTGCCATACCAAGTGAAGTCCATGGTGACAGACGTACAAAGGTCGGAGTATAGTTGTACACTCCATAGTGTGAAGCCTGTGCTGCATCAAGAGTAATGTTCACCTGATAGTTCACGTCTTCTTCTATTGCTGCATTGTCATAAGAAACTACGTATGTTGTAGTCAGCGCATCGCCTTCAAACTCTACTGATGATGCACCTGAGAAGATGCCTGATGGGTCATCAAATGTTACGGCTATGCTTTTTGGGTCTGTAGCTGAGTGACGTGCTACCGTAAGGACGATGTCTGAACCATCATCAGGAAGCTTGATTGTTGCATCATTGCTGATGAAATACGCTCCGGTTTCGCCGCCTTCTACGATTTTTTCGTCATCGCTACATGAGGTGAAAGACGCACCTGCTGCAAGTGCGAATATCGCCAATATTGATGATTTGAATAATTTCATAATTGTTAATGTTTAATCAGTTTGTATTTCTGAAAAAATAATTAAGGAGAGAGGGGGTGAGTACTTATGATAAAGTTAGTCGTAGCATTATTCTTCAACCGGAACCGGACGTGACAGGTTAGGGTTGTTATCTGACTCCTGAATCAGCTTGTTTGATGTGATTTCTGCTTCAGGTATTGGGAAGATGTAAGCAAGACCATCGTTATCTGGCTCGATATTGTACACGAAGTATGCTGGGAAACCAAGACCGCGGCGGTCTACGCCCTTGCCAAGACGCTTGATATCAAACCATGACAGACCTTCGCCCCAGAATTCTATACGACGTTTCAGCCATACAAGCTCCTGAATTTCTTCTGCGCTTGATGCCTTTGTTGAGAAGTTAGGGTTACGATATGTCTGTTCAAATGAGCCAAGTACATCAAGTGCTTCACCTGTGTTTCCGCTCATTGCAAGACCTTCTGCAAGGATGTAATACATTTCCTCTACACGCATCAGAGGTACGTCTGCCGCATTGTTGCTCTGACCGAGTACGCTCTTGTAGCAGTCAAACTTCACATTCTGGAATGGAAGTGTACCTGCACCTGAATCCTTTACACTACCCTTACCGAATGAGTAGAGATATTCAAGCTGAGCCTCGGTAAGTGCTGGGCACTCATAGTTCTCATTGAGGAACCAGTTCTTACGTGCGTCTGTTGCCGGAATTTTACCATAGAGGTCGGCTGTTGTTGCACGCTGACCACCTACTGTTACATATCCGTAAGCAAATGAACTCATGTGTGATGAGAAGTTCACGATACCTGATGTTGCTACTCGGTCTGTCTCTGCATTTGCAATACCCCACATCCAGTTCTTCTCAAAGCTTGCAAAGCCCGGCTTGCCTGCTTCTTCTATTGAAAGTGGTGTGCATGATGTAACCTCAAGTGCCTTGCGTGCATCTGCTGCTGCATTTGCATATTCGTGCATTGTCAGGTAGACGCGTGCACGTAGACCATAAAGTGCGTCAAGGTTAAGCATACGGCGTGGCTTTGACTCGATGAGTGATTCTACCTTTACTCCTGATTTTGTTGCAAGGTCAATTGCCTCATTGAGGTCTGCAAGTATCTGGTCGTATACTTCCTTCACTGTATTACGTGCTATACCGTTTGCTGCAGCTTCTTCCATGTTGAGGTCTGTGATTACAGGTACACATGGTTTGCTTTCGCTGCCATAGTATGTACGCTGGAATGACTGAGCAAGTACCCAGTAGTCAAATGCGCGGAAACCAAGTGCCTGAGCACGATACATCATCAGCTCTTCACTTTCTGTGTCTCCCGGGATGGTCTGGAGAACTGAGTTTGCAGAGTTAATCTGGTTGTAGCAGTTTCTCCATATATATGATGGTCCGTATGTTGTATAACGGAATAGCTCGTATGAAGCATAGCTGGCAAACCAGTTATAGCCTACGTTACGTGAGTTGATGTCTGTTCCGAGGTGGTCAAATCCCATCATCAAGCTCGCATAGCCAAAGTCATTGTGGTAGCTGGCTAGGGTCATACAGCGGTTCATGTTTGCTGATATACCTGTCACACCCGCAAGTGCCATTTCAGGCTTAGCCTCAAGAGTTGCCTCCTTCTGTTCCTTAGTCACCGCTGAACCGAGATATTCTGGGTTCAGGTCATTACAAGCTGTGATTGTAAGACCTACTAAGGCTGTAGCCAAAAATTTATTGATATTTTTCATTTTGTCATTCTTTTTATTTAGTTTCACGATATGTGTTTAGAATGATACCTTAACACCACCTGAGATTGAGCGGATTGGTGAATAAGTTGAGCTGTATGATGAATAGTAGCTCTGGCGTGGGTCCATTCCTTTACGCTTTGCCCACAGTGCTACGTTTTCTGCTGCACCATACACGCGGAGTTCTGCTACACCGAACTTCTTTGTAAACTTAGCTGGTAGTGTATAGCCTACTGAGATATTGTTCAGTGCAAGGTAGTCACTTGAAATCATGAAGCGGTCTGAGGTCGCACTTGCATAGTTGTATTCTCCTGCTGTCATGATAGCCGGTACATTTGTATTCGTGTTCTCAGGTGTCCATGAATTCTTGATATCCTGGTGCCATGCTGTTCCTGCGTCACCTATGTCACCACCCCACATATAGTCTTGGTATGAATAGTCTATGATTCTACCTCCAAGCTGATATGAGAATGTTGCGCCAAGGTCTACGCCATATACCTTAAGCTGGAAGCCGAAACCACCATAGAAGTTTGGCATAAGGTCGCCTGTGGTCTTACGGTTGGTGCTGTATGCTGTCTGCCAGTCGTAAGTTGAGAACTCGCCAACGTGTGCTGGGTCCCATTCTTCTTCTGGTACTTCGTCACCTGCTGCCTTAGCAGCATCGATTTCTGCCTGGTTCAGTGGTTCGTACAGACGGTTGCCGCGCTTGTCTTCAAGTGGTCCGTATGCTGTATACATTGCATAACCATTTTCTGGGTCTACGCCTTCATAGTGTGCAAGGTAGAGCTGATACATTGATGTACCTTCCTTCATGTATGAAGAACCTGAAATCCATTCACCCTTGTCGTTGAGGATTGATGGCTCAAGCTTGAGTACCTTGTTGGTTGGGATTGTTACGTTTGCGTTAATATCAAGAGTAATGTTCTTGGTATTGATTGGAGTATAAGTGAGTTCTACTTCAAGACCGCGGTTACGCATTGAACCTACGTTCATTGGGATTGATGAATAACCGTTTGATGGTGCTACTGGTACATTGAACAACATGTCGTCTGTCTGACGGTTGTAGAATTCTACTGTACCGCTTAGCATTGATTTCCAGAAGCTGAAGTCAAAACCTACGTTAAATGAATTTGACTTTTCCCATGTGATATCACGGTTACCCTTGTATGCAAGTGTTCCGTCTGACCATACTCCGTCTGCTCCTGAGATGGTATACTGGTCTTGATATGCGTGGAGATAATATACGCTTGTTCCAAGGCGGTCGTTACCATTCTGACCGAATGATGCCTTGAGCTTAAGCATATCTACGAAGTCTGCATCCTGCATGAATTTTTCTTTTGCGATATCCCATGCTGCTGATGCTGACCAGAAGTTACCCCAGCGGTTTTCTGGTGCAAAGCGTGATGATGCGTCACGACGATATGATGCCATCAAGAAATACTTGCCGTCATAGTTATAGTTAAGACGACCGATATATGCGCGGTGCTGCAGTGAGTATGCTGAACCACCACCGTTCTTTGAGTCAATTGTATTGCTTACAAACGGTACATCTGGGTTATACATGTTGCTACCGTATGCCCATACACCTTCCACATTGTAATCTTCACTTTCATAACCTGCCATTGCGCTGAAGTTATGGATGTCATTCAGTGTGAATGAATAGTTGGCAAAGCCCTGAAGGGTTGTTGTGCGGTAACGTGACTGGTCTTGTTCTACTTCTCCTTTTGATGCCTGTGACTGACCATACATTCCGTTCGTTGCATAGTGGAAACGTGTGTTGTCAAGGTCATAACCAATATTTCCTGTGATATACAGGTTCTTGATTGGATTGATTTCTGCATATGCCTTTGCCATGAGCACGTCGCTCAGATAGTCTGATGTGTTATACAGAAGGTCACTTACTGGGTTCGCCATTGACATGTGTGCACGTACTGATGAGCAGTACTGACCATCACCATAGTCATAGATTGGGCGACCTGTGCGTGCATCGCGCTGGATAGTGCCTTCGGCATCGCGGATATACATCGGATATACCGGTGCCATGTTATATGCCATTGCGAATGCGTTGCCTGATGAATTTGCGCTATCGCGAGTCTGTTCATCCGGATATGCTGAATTTGTATATACATAGGCAATGTTTGTTCCTACCTTCAACCAGCTCTTTGCCTTATAGTCTACTGTCGCACGTGATGAGAAACGTTTAAAGTGTGAACCATAGATAATACCCTCGTCACCAAGATAACCTGCTGATAGGAAGTATTGCATACGGTCTGTACCACCTACGATATCTACTGAATATTCCTGACGAAGACCATTGATGAGGGTTTCGTCTACCCAGTCATCTGCTACATAATAGTTCTTGCCATCTGAATAACCGCGTGTTGCGTATGGATTAAACTTGCCATTGTCACCTACTGGAAGCTGACCTTCTGGCACTGTCCATGTCTGATAGCCAAGTGAGCTCCATAGGTTTGCATTTGCATAGAGGTGAGCTGCCTGAGCGCTCTGACCGCCATAAACCATTGCGCTGTTCTTAAGTGCACGATACTGTAGCTCAAGATACTGCTTTTCATCTGTTACGAGGTCATAAGACTGTAGACCGCGAGTGTTCACACCCCAGCGTGCATTGAGGGTTACCTTTGCTTCGCCGGCTTTACCTTTCTTTGTTGTGATAAGGATGACACCGTTCGCACCACGTGCACCATATAGCGCTGTTGATGCTGCGTCCTTCAAGACTGTCATTGACTCGATGTCCTGTGGGTTAATTTGTGATACCTCACCGTTGAATGGCATTCCATCTACTACATATAGAGGTGCTGATACACCATTGATAGAACCCACACCACGGATGCGGATTGTTGGTGATGTTCCCGGCTGACCATTTGAGCTCATGGTCTGTACACCTGATACCTTACCGGTAAGTGCCTGGGTTGCATCTGATACAAGTGCGTCCTCAAGCTGGTCTGCCTTTACGACTGACGCTGAACCTGTATATTCAGATTTCTTTGCGCGTCCGTATGCTACGACCATGACTTCGTCAAGCACTGTTGTCTCTTTAAGTTTTACTACGATGTCACCTGATGTGATGGCAACTTCCTGACCTTCAAAGCCTACATATGTAATACGCAACTTTGTAGCATTTGCAGGTACTGACATTGTGAACTTTCCATCAATGCCTGTATTGACACCTACATTGGTTCCTAACGCGTGTACGGCGGCACCCATCAAGGGCTCGTCGTCACTTGCCGAATAGACAGTACCACTGATGGTGCGATTCTGTGCAAGTGCGCACAATACCGCCATCATTACTGCCAAGAGTGATAGAAACAGCTTTTTCATACTAAGAATTTAGACATTAATTAATAAAATAAATTTCTAACTTTTTGATTAACAGCACGTTAAGTCGCTAATAGCCCAAAAACTATTAACAAACATTTTGCAAATATACGCATTTTATTTATATCTGTAATAATTTTCAAGAAAAAAATTTAAATTTTAACATTTCAAAAATTATGTTTTTTAACATATTTACAAAAAATAATTTTACAACCCCCTGAAATAAAATTTATTAGCCCGATTACAATTTGTAAGCAAATTTCTCACTTTTTTCCCCTTACTCCTTGAAAATCATTTTAACTAAATTTCTCCACCGCCACCCAATCTATTCTCTATTCTCTATTCCACTGATTTCCACCCTATTATCGTAGGGACGTGACGTGTCACGTCCGCCTCTATTCCCCTGATTTCCACCCTCTTATCGTAGGGACGTGATGCTTCACGTCCGCCATCTACCCCCCTGATTTCCACTCTCTTATCGTAGGGACGTGACGTGTCACGTCCGCCTCTATTCCACTGATTTCCACTCTCTTATCGTAGGGACGTGATGCTTCACGTCCGCCATCTATTCCCCTGATTTCCA
>JBJECS010000240.1:0-8628 GCA_051871335.1 Muribaculaceae bacterium
ATTTTATGTTTACATACCAAAAAAGAAAGCCACACCCCGCATTTGGGATGTGGCTAACTGGTTAAAGGCTTTACGCCGGGGGTATACATCAACGCACAAGTGCTTTTGCAAAGTCGCTCATTAATTCCTTTTCCGCAATTTTACGTTGTTTGTCCGACATGTCGCCGGCCTCTTCCATTTTTCTATGGATAATCGCATTTGTTGTTCGCGTATGCACTTCCGCCCAATACTTACGGGCAGCTTCCGCACATTCTTGAGGTTCGACTGGATACTTACCATGTTTTTCAAAATACATGGTTGCCATTCTTTGTCTATGTTCGTCTGGTGTTGGCATGATTATAATCGTTAGATAGTTATTTCTTATTTCCACAGGCCAAGGGCAATGCGGAGGTCATCGCGGCGCATCTTGCGCGAGCCTAACTGCGATTTACCCTTATTTGCTGCGGGGACATGGTTTGTTCCGCGCACACGTCTGGCAGTTAGTCGGCCACCGATACCGGCACCGTTCATGTTCCGACGGGGGCCGTATAGTCGCTCTATTCGTTTTTTGATTTCTTCAACTCAGCACTTGAAATTTAGTTGTTAAAATTTTCCGGGATATTCTCTGTGCAGATGACCTTTCCGAGGGTGTACCAGACTTGGCAAACATAATATTCTGTGCCACTTTCTTTAAAGGTCATATCGTTTCCTTCTTCGTCAGTCAGAACGACAAACTCAGCCGATACGACCTCCACAGTCATTCGGGGCGCATCCTTGCGGCGGCCATTGATTAGCGTGAGGGCATCGTAGTGAATCGGGGTCACAACAAGCTCAAAATCACCATTCTCGTCAGGCTTTTCCTCTTGGATTACATAACGATTGGCGTTATGGGGATACACAAAGCGGTGTTCCACTTTTTGCTCGCCATTGAGGATTGCCATAAAGCACGGGCGGTCTATCTGGAGTTTTAGTATTTTCATTTCTGTATCCATAATGCGAATTTACTCATTTTCAATGAAATAAACAAATTTAGTCATGCCAAAATTACGACTTTAGCATGACTAAATTAACATTTTTCGGTTATTGATTACAACGTGACCTCATCAAAGGAGTATGCCCTCGGTGGCATAGCTAACCAGCGTAAATTGATGGGCTTCTCCGAGGCTTACCTCTATGCCATAGATAGCATCGACGGCATTTTCAAGCTCTTCAATGGTGTTTTCGTAGTCTATACGCGCCGTTTCAGCATTATCTTTCAATTCTGCTAATGCCTTTTGCGCCTCAAGGCGGCTTTGTACCATCAATGTGATGGCTGAACGGATTCTCTTTGCAGGGTCAATCAGTTCATCGCTTTCTTTTGTCATAGTCGTATTGATTTTAGATGTTTTACATTTTGAATCCGGCGAAGTAGCAAATCCAAAGGGTAGCCCAAAGGATAAATGCGCCTAATGCGCCGAGAATGACTGCGCCCAATAGATAAAGGGCTGTCACTATGTTTTCTTTAACTTTCGTTGTCATATCTGATAGCCGGTAAAAGATTTTTGCATGATTGTAGGCTGATAGCCCATGAAACGGTAATTACTGTAATAGCATCCATCCAACGAATGAATGAACTGACCAAAGAGCAACACCTCACCATTGTGCATCATGGCAAATTTTGAATGGCCGCACGTCTGATTGATAATTGCATTTGCTTCCGGGCTGTTCCATCCATAGGCTTTAATCGCCGGTGCAATGATGCTTTGCAACGCTGTTTCGCTGTCGGTCTTATCGCCGATGGGTCTTATATCAAGTATGCCATTATGAGCAAAGTAAATGTCTTCACACTTGAAAGGATGGCAATTTGCCCTTTTTATAGAACCATGCGTCGCAAGCCTGAAATGAATGATGCAAGGCTCGTCTATGCTGACATTGTTGAGGTGTTCCTTGAAGCTGCGATAACTTAAACCCTTATAGAATGTCGATGGGGATATTACACCGCATCCATGTGGATTTGCGTTATAGGCGGCTTTAAGCAATTCATCTGAGGGCATTGCTTTGCCTGATGGTTTGGTTATTATAACACACATTTTGCGCTTTGCTTTATGGCAGGGGCTTGCGCCCCCACCGGTTGTTAATTCAGTTCGTTTACACGCTGCTTGAAAAATCGCTTTTCGCTTGCAGTCAGAAAGGGTATTTCATCGATGCTTGTTATATCGGCGGTAAGGCGATTTTTCTTTGACCATTTCACCAGCTTGCCACAAAAGCTAACCCAGTTAGATATTTTGCGATAGTCGGTTGAGCCTTGATGCTGACGAAATTCTATTGTTTTGTGCCGGTCATAGCTCATAGGATTGATTTTGTGGTAGCGGTCGCGGTGTAAGGCGGTGCGCACGTCTTCGATGCTATGGCAGTTTTCAAGTTCACCATGATTGCGCACACTCTTGCAGTATTGATTGTTATTGCGCCGGCGTGAATTTGCCATAAAGGTATCAATCAACGCCTCAAGATGCCTATAATTGCTGAATACGCTTGCATACTGCTCCGGGGTAAGGTCGGCAGCCCCGATATGAACATGAAGCCCACATGAACGATTTACGCTTGCATCGGCTTGATTCAGCGTGTGTAAGGCGTTGCGTAACGCTGCTTTGCCATTTGTGCCTTTAAGCACCGGCGAAACACATTCAATAGCGTCTTCGCCTGTCACACTTGCATCAGTGACAAACTTGAAATAGGCGTGACCGTCATTGTGATTGTAGCCCTGATATTCATAGCGCATCCCGGTTGTTTCTGCGGCTGTGCGTATCGCGCCACGGTTGACGTTGCACTCGATTTCAACGCCAAAAGTGAAGATGCCTGTTGCCATGTTAGCCTTTTCAGGCTCAATTAGGAGGCTTATCTCATAAGGCGTGATGCCAAGACTTGCATACGCTTTCTTTTTGGCGTTAAGGCTGATATTAGCGGCCTTGATTTCGTTGACCTGTTCGTTAAGGGATTTCATCGCTATGGGGATTTAGAGGTTATACGATATAAAGAAGATTGCAACGCTTAAAACTGCGATAGGATTGTTTGTCGGTATCGTAGTACACTTGCACACTGTCATTAGCCTTACGGCCTGTACCTTGCGTTTCTGGCAGTAATTCAGCCTTGAGAGTGCCAAATGCCTGACGGATTTCGCCATTGATTTTCTTATAGAAAAACTGACAGATGCCATTTTTCATCGCGGCTTTAAGTTTATGATTAGTCCACGCGCATTTGAGGGCTTCGGCCATTGTGTAGCCATTACGCTTCACGAACATCCATGCTGTTTGCATGATTTGCGCGAGGGCTGAATTTCTTTCGTTGCTCATATCTGTTAATATTAGCTGTGTGATTAACTTTGATGCAAAGGTATATTAAATAACAATACCATCCAAATATTGGTATCGTTATTTGATTAATTTTAACTCTTTTTAAGGATAATCAGTATTTCTATTTGCTATACTCAGTAAAAATCAGTATCTTTGTGGGCAAATACTGATTTCTTATGTTACGAATACGCGAAATACTCAAAGAGAAAGGGCTGTCAAATGCAGACCTTATTACAAGACTTCAAGGCATCATACAAGAGGAAAATCCATCAAGCGAACAAAAGCCTTTAAGCAAACAATACATCTCTAATGTTGTCAATGGCCGGCAAACCGTATCCATGTCAAGGTTATCGGAAATCGCAAGGGCTTTAGAAGTTGCCGAGTGGCAATTATTTGCAAACCCGGCGGAAGTCTGCAATAATAAGCCAATAGGCCATGATTTTGTTGCAATGGTGCGCTTCCGGGGCGATTATTATCATGCTGATTCCATCTGTGAACTTGAAAAATTGATAGCTGGCTGGAAAGAGCAAAACGCTGAAAAATAAAAGCGTTCACTTTAATTCCGCATTGAAATCTTAAATAAAATGCTTAACTTTGCATCCGCAACCCTGCGGGTGTTGCACTACATTTGAAATTAACTCAACGCTGCGAAACCACCACCTCCGAAGACGAGAGTTAATAATCCATTTGGGGTTCGTGCCATATCAGGCGCGGACTTTCCCATGATGGATTATGCCCTGTGGTGGGGCAAGCAGCGCATGGCGGAAGTCTGCGCTTTTTGTGTCTGTGTGCCGGTTTCCGTGGATGATAACAACAGCACATCATTTTAATAAACCAGTAATACAAGCGCAAATGAAACAATTCCTAAAGCTGACAATCGCCCTAATCATGGGCGTGGTCGCATTGGGCTTTCAGTCGTGCGGAAGCGACGATGACGAGCCGGATGCAAAAATCAAATTAACACAAACGGAGATACAGGGCAAATGGCACAACGCCACCTATGGCAGCTATCATCATTTTTCCTTTGATGGGAATAAGTATTCCTACTCAAGAATGGATGTTCGCACAAGCAACATCGAATACATGGAAGCCGGCACATACACTCTGAGCGGAACTGAAATTTCGTTCAAATCAAGTATCGGAAGCTCGCAGATAGGTGGCACCGGCGAATGTGAAATCTATTGGGAAAACGGAAACAAATCGCAGCTCCACATCTATCCGCTTGGAGCGTTTGACCGAGCCGACTAAACGATAGCTCAAGACAGAAAAGAACGCATCAGTCATTGTGATTGGTGCGTTTTCCTTATTTCGTAATTGAAAGATTATGAGTAAATTTGCATAATAGTTTACATCAAGATGGAAAGGACTATAAGCATCGGCAGAATCAACGCCATTAAACGTGTAAAGGCAGAAATAGAAAGCGTCCGGGAATCGATGAACGAACTCGGCGCACCAATTCTTACTGATTGGGCTTTGCTTCCGGACTTGTATAAGCTATTCCGCGAATCCTTTTCCAACCGCCATGTTTATTCTGGCGTTGACCATCGCCGCAAATTCATCTTTGTAGCACTTTATCTTTACTGCCCGGCTTCTCTTGTCGGTGAACGTATGCCAATGGGATTCCGCAAAGCACTTGCAGACACTTTAGGATTAAATGCAACAACAACTATCAGCGATAACAGTGCCGGTCTGATGGTCATGTATCGCAGCTATCAGGATTTCCGCCGGGATGTTGATTTGTTCTACGAGAAAGTCATGCAACATCTGGAAAAACACTCGGAATGAGTAGCTTGTGCTGTGCGCAAGCTGTTTTAAGCGCGTTTCTCGCGCTTTTGCTACGCTGGCAATAAAACTATCCATCTACAACCGCATCGCGCAAATTTGGGGCGTTTCTCGCGTTCCTACGGGGTATTTCAATAAGAACGTCTATCTGCATCCACTCGCGCATACGCGCACGGGGCTTTTCTATTGATTGCGCTTCACGCGCACGCGCACGCTCGCGAGGATTTTCTATCGTGCTTGTTTTTCCCTCACGCGCACGCACGCGCATGGCGACTCTTTCGTGTTGCAATTTTCAAATCCATTTGCTGCCATTATCGCGCTTCTGCAACATCGCCCAACTTTTTGAAGTCTTTATAATTCGTTTGATGTCGCGGCTTTTCTGTGCCCATAATCCAACTCGCCTTTTGGTAAGACCAAAGGCTTCCGCGTTTTGTGACTTACGAACACATAAATCAATCATCCATGAAAACAATTCTTCATCCGGGATGTCAATATCCCTTAACGGCTCGCCAATGCGGAAGCGGCACCATGCAAGAGTATGCCCGATTTCCGGATTCAGTTTCGCGTATTTTCTGAACGCCTCAACTGTGATGCCAAGACGATTTGCAATTTCTTGATTGCTTAAATGCTCTTTAGCCAGTTCCCAAACTTGATTTAGGAAGCTGGGGGAAGCGTAATCATATTTCATTTTAAAGTTTCGTTCTTTTTACGTTCTCTAATTACATTTGTCTTTAATGAATTTCAGTTTCGTCTGGCAGGATGACGCCATATCCGGCTGGAGCAACCCCATTTCGCCAATTATTATTACCGCTATTTGTGTTGGCGAATGTACGTCTTTGCCATTCTCGCAATTTCGCTTTCCAATCTCTCAATGGCCTATCGCCGCACTTCCAATCCCTATCTGAATAATAATCATAAAACGCCCTTGCATCAACTTTGCTAAGTGACTCGCTACGAATAAAGGCATCCACCTCTTCAAAACTTGGTGGCGTAAAACAAGATTTCTTTTTATCTTCTTTAGAAGATATTTTTCTTTTGGTTTTTCCTCTTCTTATATCTACATCTTCTTTTTCTTCTTCTCCTGTTGTTGATTGTTTGTTACTCTTTTTTGTCTTGGCGTGTTGATTGTATGTTGCTTGATTGTTATTCAGCGTGTTGACATTCTCCGGCATAGATTGGTAATCATCATATTTACAAACCGTTATCATAGTGTATCGGTTTGTTGATTCGGATGTTAATTCTCCCGTTGACACAAGGTGTTTCAGAGCCGTCCTTGCTTGTTGAATTGACAATCCTGTGTCTTTCCGTATCGTATCAAGGGAAGTTATAAACTGACCTCGTTTATAAGCAATATTGCGCCATGAACCATCAGCAATGTTCGCACGTGTAAGGCAATAGATGAAGAGGGAAAGCGTTTCAGGCTTCTTAAACCATTCCCAATCAACGATACGGCGATGCAATTTCACCCAGCCATTTAAATATTCTGCCATATTATTCAAATGTTATCTGGTTAGACATGGATGGTTTGAACAACGCCGGATTGGTAGTCAAGAATCCAGCCGGGCATTTCGTTATTGTATCTATTCCGAAATGATGGATTTGGATGCGACCGGCCACACGAAGTTTAGAAACATAACGGCAGATGTTAGCACGGAATATCCCTGTCGTTAACGCCACGTCAAGCATAGTGCGAGGGCGTTCCATGAAGCAATCGACCACGCGCTCAAGCTGTGATTGCTGTCTTTCTGATGATAAAGTATTCGCTTTAACTCGTTTTGCAGTTTTATAGGGTTTTACTTTGATTGTTTTCGCCGCAGAACTTGCATAATTGCCACAAAATGAGTAACTTTGCGTTGAGTAATTGTTGCGATTCATACGACGTCTAACCAACTAATGAGAGCCGGCCTTGTGTCGGCTTTCGCTTGTTATTGCTTTTTGCGGTATCTGAAATTCTGATTTTCGGCAACGGCTTTGTCTATGGCTGCTGCATCGTATAGAACACGACCGCTAACTTTAGTACCGACTAAAATGCCTTCTTCCGTTAACCTTGCAAGTGTAGGAAATGAAAGGTGAAGCATCTTCGCCACCTCTTTGCGTCCATAATAACGTGGGCCGACATCGCTTAAGGCTTCCAACACCCGGTTTGTCACCTTATCGACGATTACCTCAGTCAGGTTTTCCCAAAAGGCTGAATTGGGAGCCGCATTAAACGCTTGTGACAATTCGTTCATGCCTGCTTATTCTTGTTGATGTATTCTATAAGTTCGGACTTCTTGAAATAGAGTTTGCCCCCCGGCTTATAAAAGGGGATTGCTTTCTCCATGGTCAACTGGTAGATTTTACCAACTGAAATTTGAAGAAACGCCGCTGCCTCCTTTGTGTTCAGAAATTGCTCTTCCATGTTTAAGTCTGTTAAAGGGTGAATAAAAAAAGGCCACACTACACCCATGAGTTTTAGTTCTCAAGTATGTAGTGCGGTCTTATGCCTTCGCGCCTTGGCGTTACAAAATTAGAAAATTAAATTTACCTGACCAAAGAAATTTCCAAAAATTTTAAGAATAAAATAAAGATTATTAGAGATTTATAGTATTTACTTTAACTTTTCGTAGAGAAATTAAAGCATTTACTTTAATGCCATTTCCTGCCTAAAACAGCCCATCCGCTGAACTGGCTATCGCATCGATTCCATCCGCGATTTCATCAGAGGATAATTTGATGTAATCCCGAAATGTCTTTTCCGTTTTATGTCCGCTGACGTGCATCATCTGGAGCATTGAATAACGGTGGCTGAGATACATGTTGGTTATTCCACTGCGCCGGGCTGTATGGGTAGTTACACAGGCGTAACGCGGCAGTATGACATTTCCGGCGTTATCTAATTCAACCTCAAACTCGCCGGCATCCACTTTTGCCCTTTGCTTCATGGTGAGTCTTGTTTTCACTTTTTCCGCCAGTGACGGCACGGTTTCCGACAATTCTTTCAGGATGGATTTGATGTACCGGTTAATAATCACGTCAACAATAGATGGCAGTCTGTAATTGTATTTTTCGCAGATTGAGCGCAGTTGGTCATTGATGATGGGAATCTTAACCTCTGTGCGTGTCTTTTGTTGAATGAGCCTTATGATGGGTGTTCCTTTTGGCGTAGTCACAAAACAGTCTTCCGTAATAGAGGTGTAATCGCTGACGCGCTGACAAGTGAAGCAACCTACAAGAAAAATATCGCGCACTTGCTCCTTTAATCCGGTGAGAGGCATTTCATAGAGGGCTTGTAGTTCTGCTTCCGTAAGGTAGATTTCAGCAGCCTTATCATCATCTTCCACTTTACGCTTTGAAAAGAATAACATGGAGCGGTCATTTTCATGCAATCCATCCTTATAAGCATAGCCGACTAACGCACGGAGTGTTGTCAGATATTTATTTATAGACTTGAGCATGTAGTTCCCACTTTCCAGAAACGCCATAAACCTTACAACGAAATCCCGGTCAATATCATCCCATGTGTGAACATGTTCAGGGTCAAACCTATCATACAATT